>CAWUMD010000030.1:0-14754 GCA_963923365.1 uncultured bacterium | reverse complement strand
ACAGGCTGCCAGCAACGCTGCAGGTGCCGGGCCTGCGTGGCCTGGATCGTCGGATCCAGCAGTGGCAGAGTGGCGATCCCGGGGTCAGAGGGGAGTTGACTCAGGGGAGCCCAGGCATCGGCCTCGATGGCCTCGGCCCAGACCTCGGGGTGGGGCTGGGGACCATGCCATAGGGTGGCTCCGGCTGCGGGCGGATTGAGGTAAAGGGTGGTGCGATCGCCGTCCAGACCGAGGACGGCGCCCGCCAGGGGCAGACCTGCGAGAAACAGGAAGTCACTGTCGGCCCGGAAGGGATGGGGATTGGCCGGGAAATTGCGGGGGGTGGGGGTGCCACTCCAGAGCAGAATCGGTGCCCCGACCGCGCGGGCGATCGCCCGCCGCCGCTGCCGGAGCGCCTCCTGCGCGACGGCATCGAGCCTCACACCGACGGCTCCAGTTTGGGCTGGTTCTTGCCGAAGTAGTAGAGCAGCATCTTGTGCACCATCGGTGCACTGACCGTACCGCCGAACCCGCCGGAGTTCTGGGCAAAGGCGACGATCACGATCCGGGGCTGGTTCAGGGGTGCAAAGCCACCGAACCAGGTGTGGTCCGGACGTGGCGGGTCCTCGGCCGTCCCGGTCTTACCCGCCACCGGCGGCAGGTTGGGATCGTTGAGAATGCCGGCTGTCCCGTCGGTGACCACCTGACGCAGGCCCTTCTTGATCGTGGCAAGGGTCTCGGGCTTGAGGCCCATCGGCTTGGGTTTGAGGTCGCGATCCGCCACCACGTGGGGGGTGACCAGATAGCCGCCGTTGGCGATGGCGGCGTACATGCGGGCCAGCTGAATCGGTGTCACCAGCAGCGGTCCCTGACCGATAGCCATGCTGATCGTGTCACCCAGCCACCAGGGCTCCCCGTAGACCTTCTTCTTCCAGGCGGGGTCGCCCACCAGCCCGGGAGATTCCTCATCCGCCAGCTCAAAGCCGGTGGGTTCCCCGAAGCCGAACCGATGGGCGGTGCGCGAGAGCTGCTCGGGCCCGACCCGGTTGCCCACCTGATAGAAGAAGGTGTTGCTGCTTACGGCCAGGGCCGTCGGAAAGCCGATGGTGCCGTAGCTGTGGCCGCCGTGCTCGTTGAAGGTGGTGCCGCCGAAGGATAGGGCCGAGGCGGTGGTCAGCACCGAATCCGGACTGAATTTTCCGCTTTCGATCCCGGCGGCGGTGGTGATGATCTTGAAGGTGCTGGCGGGCAGAAAGCCCTGCAGGGACCGGTTCAGGAAGGGGTCCTGCAACTGCTGCAGCTGCTTCCAGACTGACGCGCTGACGCCAGCTGAGAACCAGTTGGGGTCGAAGGCCGGGCGACTGACCATGGCCAGAATTGCCCCGTCGCGCGGATCGAGGGCGATGATGCCGCCGGTGGTGTTGCCGATCGCCTGCTCCGCCACCCGCTGCAGATCGAGGTCGATGGTCAGCTTCAGATCGCGTCCCGGGCGGGCGTTCTTCTGGCCTAGGACCCGGATGGCATGGCCGAGGGCATCTACCTCCACCTGCTGGCCGCCCCACTCACCCCGCAGGTGCCTTTCGTAGAGGGCTTCCAGCCCGGAACGGCCGACGATGTCGCCGGGGCGGTAGCCCTGCGCCCGCAGTTTTGCCAGCCGTTCCTCCGAAATTTCGCCGGTGTAGCCCAGCAGATGGGCGGCCAGGGGCCCGTAGGGATAGTTGCGCAGGGTGTCGTAGTCGAGCTCGACCCCGTAGAGCGATCGCCGTGCCTCCTCGAAGGCAATCAGCTGTTTCGGTTGCAGGTTGGCGGCGATGCGGACCCGATAGCCAGCTTCGAGATTGGATTGGGTCAGTTGCCGATCCAGGCTGGCGGGGCTGACCCCCAGCAGTTGCGCGAGGCGATCGCGACTTGCGGGCCAGCGGGTATCCCGGACCGCTCGCGGCCAGACGAACAGGGAATAGGAGAGACGGGTACTGGCGAGCACCCGACCCTTGCGGTCGAGGATACGACCCCGCTCCGGATTCCGGGCGATCAGGTGGATGCGGTTCTCGTCCGCCAGTTCCCGGTTTCGCTGCCCCTGGATCAGTTGCATCCAGGTCAGACGGGCACCGATGGCACCGAACAGCAGCAGTCCGGCCAGGCCCAGCAGCCAGAACGACTGGAAGTCGCGGCCGATGCGGCGACCGGTGGATTGGCCTGTGGTCCAGGTGGAACGCATAGGGGAATGCCAGGCTCAGACGAGCAGACGCTGCAGTTGCCGCAGCTGGTCCCGCAGTTCCTCCAGGCCCTGGCGGTCCCGTTCGGTCGGCCCGACTGGACGGGCGGCGGTGGTGACCGTCGCCTCTGCGGCCTGGACCCCCAGCCCCAGCTGGTCTAGCCAGGGGGCCAGCTGGCGAATCAGCGGGTCGCCGATCGGGCGGCCCCGCTGCTCGAGACGCTCCAGAGCAGCCTGGGGACTGGCGATCGCCGACTGCAGGCGCTCTGTCAGCTGCTGCGGTTGGGGCAGCAGCTCCAGCAGCTCCGTCCCGGCCCCGAGGCCAGCACAAAACGCCGATTCCAGTGCATCGGTCAGATTGCGAGCGTCCATGGCGGCTGAATCATTCCCACTCAATGGTGCCAGGCGGCTTGGAGGTGATGTCGTAGACCACCCGGTTGACCCCCTTGACCTCGTTGACGATCCGGTTGGAGATCGTCTCGAGCAGATCGTAGGGCAGCCGTGACCAATCGGCGGTCATGCCGTCCTCGGAACTGACACAGCGCAGCACGATCGGGTAGGCGTAGGTACGCTTGTCGCCCATCACCCCGACGCTCTTCACCGGCAGCAGCACCGCAAAGGCCTGCCAGACGGCGTCGTAGTAGCCCTGGTTGCGGATTTCCTCTCGCACCACCAGATCGGCGTCGCGC
This sequence comes from uncultured bacterium, assembly GCA_963923365.1. Lineage (GTDB taxonomy): Bacteria > Cyanobacteriota > Cyanobacteriia > Synechococcales > Synechococcaceae > CAWUMD01. Next base: position 11,871 of record CAWUMD010000030.1, on the reverse strand, counting down.
AGGATGTCGAGTTTGTCGTCGGTGACTTCGCCCAGAATCCGGATCGCCAGACCAGGGCCCGGGAAGGGGTGACGGCGGACGATTTCATCCGGCAGGCTGAGGGCCCGACCCAGCTGGCGCACTTCGTCCTTGAACAGCTTGCGCAGGGGTTCCACCAGCTTGAACTGCAGGTCCTTGGGCAGACCGCCGACGTTGTGGTGGCTCTTGATCTTCACCGCCACCCGTTCGCCGGTCTTGGGATCGATGTTGGTGCCCGCCGATTCGATCACGTCGGGGTAGAGCGTGCCCTGGGCCAGGTAGTCGAAGGGACCGAGGCGCTTCGATTCCTCTTCGAAGACGCGGATGAACTCGGTGCCGATGATCTTGCGCTTGTCCTCGGGGTCGGTCACCCCGGCCAGCTTGCCGACGAAGCGACGGCGGGCGTTGATGTACTCGACGTGGATGTGGAACTTCTCGCCGAACAGTTCCATCAGGCGCTCGGGCTCACCCTTGCGCATGAAACCCTGGTCGATGAACATGCAGGTCAGCTGGTCGCCGATGGCCCGATGCAGGAGGAAGGCCAGGGTGGAGGAATCAACCCCGCCGGAGAGGGCTAGCAGCACTCGCTTATCCCCCACCTGATCCCGGATCAGGCGGATGGCTTCATCGATGAAGGCTTCGGTCGTCCAGGTCGGTTCGCAGCCGCAGGCGTGGTAGACGAAGTTGCGAATCAGGGCCATGCCGTGCACGGAATGGACCACTTCCGGGTGGAACTGCACACCGTAGAACTTGCGCTGGTGGTCGGCGATCGCCGCGCAGGGCGTGTTGTCGGTGTGGGCCAGCAGCTCGAAGCCCGGCGGCATGGTGACCACGGAGTCGCCGTGGCTCATCCACATGGTCGAGCCGTCCTCGACGTTGGTCAGCAGATCGGTGGGGTCATCGATGTGGAGATCGGCCTTGCCGTATTCCCCCCGTTCGGCCCGTTCGACGGAGCCGCCGAGCTGCTGCACCATCAGCTGCATGCCGTAGCAGACCCCCAGCACGGGAATGCCCAGGTCCCAGATCGCCGGGTCGCAGGTCGGGGCCCCCTCGTCGTAGACCGAGTTGGGACCACCCGAGAGGATGATCCCCCGCGGGTTCATGGCCTGAATCTCCGCCACGGAGGTGTGGTACGGGATCACTTCGGAGTAGACCTGGGTCTCCCGAATGCGGCGGGCAATCAGCTCCGAGTACTGGGAACCGAAATCCAGAATCACCAGCATCTGGCGGGTCTGGTTCGCAGCAGCGCCAGCAGCGATGGGGGTTTCTGTGGTGAGCGTCACGGCAGTGTCCTGAGAGGGGTGAGGGCAGCCAGGAAACAGTCCCGGAAACAAAAAATCGGGAGCCCGGACTGAACGGCTGTTCGCTCAGATTGCCCCCGCATCTGCCCTCAGAAGGCTGGAAAAATTCTTCACCCAATCTATCACGGTGAGACTTCCGACCGTGTTGCCTCAAGGGGACTGGCCAATCCCAGGCGAGCCAGCAGGGCGGCGGCGGTCGGACCGGTGACCAGGGGCTGGCGATCGCGGTCGAACAGGTGCGCACCGATGGCGGGGACGTGCTCCCCGTAGGCGCGAATGTAGCGCCGGGAGCGTTCCTCGATAGCTACCGCGACCTCGGCATAGACGGTTTCGGCCTGCCGCCACTGCCGCAGCTGCTGCAGTGCCGCTTCGGCGGTGGGCTGGGCCAGCAGCCCCTGCAGCTGCGGGCTGCTCAGTCCGGCCCGGGCGGCGATCGCCGTCAGCACTTCCTGGCGCCCATCGGCGACATGGTGGTGGGTGTGGAAGATGCCCCCCGCCAGCTTGATCAGCTTGCCGTGATACCCGAACAGCAGCACCCCCTCCATTCCCAGTAGGGCTGCTTCCACCAGCAGTGGCCCCAGCCAGTTGGCGGTTTTCAGGGTGATGGCCGGGTCGATGCCGGTGCGAGCTGCCAGATCCAGGCCGTTTTCCCCGAGGCAGAAACAGGCCAGGGGAGAAGCGGTGGCGATCGCCCGCAGCCGCAGCCGTGACTCCTCTAGCGCCTCCGGGGCGCTGAGGGCTTCGGCCACCCCGCGAGTACCCAGCAGCGACAGCCCCTCCACTACCCCGAAGGCCGCATTGGAGGTACGCTCCGCCAGTCGCCGTCCCTCGGGCAGGATGATCCGCACTGTGGCACCCCCGTCCGTCAGCAGCGGCGTCAGGTTGGCCTCCAACAGGCGGCGGGCGTAGGCGTAAATGGCTGCTTCCCCGTCGGTGCGGATGCCGATGCCCTCGCCCCCGAGCAGGCGCAGGCCGGGCTCGGCCTCGCGGGTCACCTCTGCCCAGACCGGGGTGTCGCGGGTGAGGTCGAGATTGTCGCCGGGGGCACTGCGGGCGATCGCCAGGGCCCGGTCGCTGCCCAGGCAGGCCACCTGCTCGATCGGGATGGTGACGACTTCAGGTGGCTCCAGCAGATTCAGCTCGACGGCCGTGGGGCTGGAGTGGTTCTGGAGATGGATCAGGGCGGCGCGGGCGGCGGCAGCGGCGAACACCGGCAATGTATAGCCGTTGCGGCTTTGGGGCCGGGTGGAAAATTCTTTCGCCACAGTTGGTCTCTACCGCCGCAGATCGTAGGCTAGTAGTTTCTGGACTTTAACAGGACCTGCAGGCGCGATCCGATGGACGACAAGCTGATGCTGATGATTCCGGGCCCCACGCCCGTACCCGAAAAGGTGCTGCTGGCCATGGCCAAGCATCCGATCGGCCACCGCAGTGCCGACTTCAGTGATCTGGTGGCTTCCACCACCGCTGATCTGAAGTGGCTGCACCAGACCGAGAACGATGTGCTCGTGCTCTGCAGCAGCGGCACCGGTGCCATGGAAGCCGGGATCATCAACTTCCTCAGCGCAGGCGATCGCGTCATTTGCTGCGACAACGGCAAGTTCGGCGAGCGCTGGGTGAAGCTGGCCAAGGCCTACGGGCTGAACGTCGATGTCGTCAAGGCCGAGTGGGGCACTGCCCTCAACCCCGAGGACATCCGCGCCAAGCTGGAAGCCGACACCGCCAAGGAAATCAAGGCGGTGATCCTCACCCACAGCGAAACCTCCACCGGCGTGATCAACGACCTGGAGACGATCAACAAGCACGTCAAGGCCCACGGTCAGGCGCTGATCATCGTTGACGCTGTCACCAGCCTCGGGGCCGCCAGCGTGCCCGTCGATGCCTGGGGTCTGGACGTGGTCTGCTCCGGCTCCCAGAAGGGCTACATGATTCCCCCGGGCCTCGGCTTCGTGGCGGTCAGCCCCAAGGCCTGGAAGGCCTACGAGACTGCGACCCTGCCCAAGTTCTACCTCGACCTGGCCAAGTACAAGAAGTCGGCGGACAAGAACTCCAACCCCTTCACCCCGCCGGTGAATCTCTACTACGCCCTCGACGCCGCACTGAAGATGATGCGCGCCGAAGGTCTGGAGAGCATCTTCGCCCGTCATGCCCGTCATAGCCGCGCCACCCGCGCCGCCATGGACGCGATCGGTCTGCCCCTGTACGCTCCCGCGGACAGTTCCAGCCCGGCGATCACCGCCGTCGCTCCCACCACGGTCGGGGCCGAAGACATCCGCAAGGTGGTCAAGAAGCGCTTCGACATCCTCCTGGCTGGTGGTCAGGATGACCTCAAGGGCAAGATCTTCCGCATCGGACACCTCGGGTTCGTCAGCGATCGCGATCTGCTCACCGCCGTCTCGGCGATCGAGGCGGCGCTGGTCGAACTGGGCCATACCGGCTTCACCGCTGGGGCCGGGGTCGCCGCCGCGGCCAAGGCTCTGGCGGCCTGAGTTCCAGTCGGACCAGTCTGAACTGATGGGGGTGCGGTCCGAGCGGGCCGCACCCCCGTCGTTTCTGCGGTGCTACGTTAGATCAATTGCCCAGTCAGTCCCAGGTCTTGTCGTCAATGGAACGGGTCGTCGTCGGTCTCTCCGGAGGTGTGGACAGCTCCGTCGCCGCCGCCCTGCTGCATCGTCAGGGCTACGGGGTTGAGGGGGTCACCCTCTGGCTGATGAAGGGCAAAGGTCAATGCTGCGCCGAGGGTCTGGTGGATGCCGCCGGGATCTGTGAGCAGCTGGGCGTCCCGCACCACGTGGTCGATACCCGCGAGCTGTTCCGTGAGCAGATCGTCGACTATGTTGTCCAGGCCTATGAGGCCGGGGTGACGCCGCTGCCCTGCTCCCAGTGCAATCGCGCCGTCAAGTTCGGGCCGATGCTCGACTATGCCCGGCGGGAGCTGGGCATCGAGCGGATTGCCACCGGCCACTACGCCCGTACCCGCTGCAATCCCGACACGGGGCGCACCGAGCTGGTGCGGGCCGTGGATCCCCAGAAGGATCAGTCCTACTTTCTCTACGACCTGCCCCAGGACGTGCTCTCGGCTGTGGTCTTCCCGCTCGGGGAAATGACCAAGCCCGAAACCCGGCAGGTGGCCGCCGAGCTGAATCTGCGCACGGCCGAGAAACCGGAGAGTCAGGATCTCTGTCTGGCGGACCACTACGGTTCGATGCGGACCTTCCTCGACACCTTCATCCAGGGCCAGGAAGGAGAGATCGTCCATGTCAGCGGTCAGGTGCTGGGGCACCATACCGGCATTCACCACTACACCATCGGTCAGCGCAAGGGTCTGGGGATCGCCTACAGTGAACCCCTCTACGTGATTGCCCTCGATGCGGAACGCAATCGGGTGATTGTCGGCGATCGCGACAGTGCCGTACAGCCCGAATGCACCGTCAGCCGGGTCAACTGGGTCTCGATCGCCGCCCCCACCGATCCCCTGCGGGCCGAGGTGCAGGTCCGCTACCGCAGCCCCGCCACCGCCTGCACGATTTATCCCCTGGAGGAGCAGCGGGTGCGGATTGTCTTCGATGACCCGCAGTTCAGCATCACGCCCGGCCAGGCGGCCGTCTGGTACGACGGCGATCGCGTGCTCGGGGGCGGGCTGATTGATCGCTTCTGAGTTGATGGGTCAGAGCTTGCGGCAGTAGCCGCCGCCGATGTCCATCGCTCCCTTGGGGCAGTCACCGTTGCCCTTGGGAAAGACCGTGTATTTCACCCCCAGGCTGCTGCAGCGGCCGTTGAAGGTATCCACGTAGCCCAGGGGACAGATGATGCCCAGCTTGGGCACTGATTCCTGGGCCCGCAGCGGCTGCGCCAGGAATCCGAGGGTGAGAAGGGATGTCGTAACGAAAAAGGCACCGGAAAGGCCGGATGTCAGACGCATGGCTGCACGGTTACTGGGGGCAGAGCCCCTACCGTAACAGTCCCGTCGGGAAAACTCGTGCGGGTGGGGTCAGGCGCTGATCTGGCAGAGGAAGCCGTCGGCGATCGCCACGTCGACCGGTTCCAGCTCGTGGCAGTGCAGACGATGGATATCCGTGCCGTGGCAGCCCATCAGGGCATACACCTCAAGGATGTCCTCGGGATTGGCTGAGAACAGCAGGTCGCTGCGGGGTGGGATGGTGCGTTCGCAGAAGAAGGGCTGACGGGGAGCATCAGCGGACCGCAGGCGGCCGACCACAAAGCGGTCGGTGGTGTTACGGAAGCGGAAGATGTTCACGACGCGTTCACAGGGGGAAATCCCTGAGCCTCCATCGCTGGTAGGAAAAGCGTAGCCATCTCCGGGGACTGGGGCTGCGATCCCGAACTTTCTCTTAATTTCTCCCCGCAAGGTTTCGGTTAACGCCTCAGAGAATCCGCGGGTCAATCAGGCGGGGAATCGCTTCCGCCAGACCGGCGAAGATGAACTGCACGCCAATCGCCCCCAGCAGCAGGCCGAACAGACGGCCAAGGATGACCAGGCCCAGATTGCCCAGCAGGCGCTCCAGCCAGTGGGCGGTGTTGAGGATCGCCCAGGTGAGCAGGGCCACGCCCAGGGCGGCTGCCAGCAGCCCGAACCGGGTCAGCCCGTTGCCCGCCTGCCCGGCGAAGAGAATCGCGGTGCCGATCGCCCCGGGGCCAACGAAAATCGGAATGCCCAAGGGCACCAGCACCCGCTGGTAGAGCAGCTTGGCAGCGCCGAGATCGCTGACTCCCTGACGGGCCAGATCGGACTGGGCCAGATCCCGACGACCCTGCACCATCTGGATACCGATCAGCAGCAGCAGAATCCCCCCGGCTACCCGGAAGGCGGCCATGGAGATCCCGAAGAAGTGCAGCAGGCCATCCCCCAGCACCTGGAAGATCAGCTGGGCTGCAAACACGGTCAGAGCCAGAAACAGCCCCAGCAGTCGCTGGACCGAACGCTTCTCGGCCCCAACATAGCTGAGGAAGATCGGCAGGTTACCGATGGGATTGGTGATCGCGAACAGGGCCGCCGCGAAGTTGCTGATCAGCTTCCAGTCCATAGGCTCATCCGTGGGTCGCCACCGTCAGTCAGTCAGGCGGACTCACTGCCCCCTCCGAACCGGGCCAGACCGAACTCCACGGCCAGCACCGTGCAGCGTTTCAGCCCCTCGGCGACGTACTCCCTCCGGTCGCGGATGGCATTCACCGTCGGCGCCTCACTGATGTACTGGCAGACCTTGGTGGGACTGATCAGCACCGCCAGCATCTCCCGATCGGCCGGGGAAAGGTCGGGCTGCTCCAGCAGCAGGGCAGGCACCCGAGCCTGATACATCGAGGCCCAACGGGGTTCGCCCCGCAGCATCCGTTCCACCTCTTTGCCTTCCTTCTCGGCCCAGCCGCGGACGAATCCGGCCATTGTGCTCACCGTTGCAACTGTCGCTTACCAGCCTACGGGGCGGAGCGACAGTCCCGCAGCCACTGCTGCACCCCCAGACCCACGGAACCCTGACTGTCCTCCTGGCGTTCACTGACCGGCTGATCCCCGCGGGGGTAGGCGCCCCAGCGGGAGTAGAGGCTGACGAACTGCCAGCCGGGCTCCCCCGGCGCCAGGAACAGCCAGTGGAAGCCCTGGACCAGTCCGGCGTGCCGGGGCGGACTGTAGACACGGCTGAGGGAGGAGAAGAACACCTGTCGGGTTGGGTTGGGCTGCTGGGGTGCGGCCAGTGCCGATCCGGTCGGGAGCGGCAGTGGTTCGAACTCGGCCCGGGTGGTGAGAATGACGTTGCCCAGGGGTGGGGTGCGGCGGGCCCGGGATTGCTGCTGGGCCCGGTTGATGTAGGTCGGTAACTGGCGCAGCATCTCCGGAACCCAGGTGCTCGGGTCCCCGGTGCAGAGGGCGATCGCCAGCAGGCTGGGCAACATCGGCTAGCCCTGGCAGTCCTGAATCACGCGGGCAAAGGCTGCGGCCGGGTCCGGAGCCTGGGTAATCGGACGCCCAATCACCAGATAGCTGGAGCCAGCTGCGAAGGCATCCCGGGGAGTCATCACCCGGCTCTGGTCGCCCGTCTCTGACCAGTCGGGCCGCACCCCGGGGGTGACCAGGGTGAAGTCGGGGCCACAGAGCTGGCGCAGGGTGGTGATCTCCTGGGGAGAGCAGACGGCCCCGCCGATGCCGCTCTCCCGGGCTTGGGTGGCCAGATGGGCTACATAGTCGGCGACGCTCAGGCGCACCTTCACGTCCTCGGACAGTTCCTCGGGGCTGATGCTGGTAAGCACCGTCACAGCCAGCAGGGTGGGGGCGGCGATTCCGGCGGCGGCGGCGCCCGCCTCGGCGGCCTGCTGGGCAGCCGTCAGACCGCGGCGGGTGGCGCACCCATGCACCGTCAGCAGATCCACGCCATACCGGGCGGCGGACCGGCAGGCTCCGGCCATGGTGTTGGGGATGTCGTGGAATTTCAGATCGAGGAAGACCCGTTTGTCCCGCTGCTTCAGTTCGTCGATCAGGCGGGGGCCATCCGCCACGAACAGTTCCAGCCCCACCTTGAAGAAGCGGGCCTCCGGCAGACGTTCCACCAGCGCCAGGGCCGCCTCGGCCGAAGGAACATCGAGGGGGATGATAATGCGGTCAGCGACGGTCATCGAAGCGCGGGGGAAGGGTCAGCTTCCGACTGTAGCCGATTGATCGATGGCTACCATCCCGATTCAGGCTTTTCCCATGTCCGCACCCGATCCCCAGCGGTTGGCCCAGGCTCTGGCCGGGGAGTACAGCAACGCCGAGCAGGCGATCGCCGAGCCGATCTGGTACGTCCATCTGCGATTGTGGATCCGGCCGGTGCCGCTGTTCGGGGCCGGGGAACCGGCGCTGTTTCTGGAACAGGCCAATGTCTACACCCTGGCGAATGCCTACCGGCAGCGAGTGGTGCAGTTCGTGTCGGACCTGGATGGTACCCTGGCAGCCCAGTTCTGGCAGTTCCGGGAGGCCGAGCGCTGGCGGGGAGCCGGAGCTGAGCCGGACCGACTGGGTGCCGTCACCGCCGCTGACCTGGTGCCGCTGCCCGGCTGCCGTCTGCGGGTCGCGGCCCATCCCCAGGGGTGGGCCGCCCAGCTACCGCCGGGCTGTCAGTGCCGGTTCACGGTCGATGGCCGCGAACGTCAGGTGCACCTGGGCTTCCGGGTGCTGGAGACCGCCGAAGGGGTGGTCTACGAAAGTGATGACTACGGCATCGATCCGGTGAGCAGCGATCGCCTCTGGGGGGCGCTGATGGGGCCCTACCGCTTCCGCCAGCTCTGACGGGCCTGGTGGTAGAAGCGGGCCAACCGCTCCGGTGCCACCCCGGTGTGCCAGCCCAGCACGATCAGCTGATTGATCAGGGTGGTGCGCAGCAGACCCAGCCGCTGCCAGCGACGGGGGGAGGTGGTGACGGCGCTTGCCAGCAGGTGAATCCGACCGCACCGCTGCAATTGGCGCACCAGGCTGTAGTCTTCCATGATCGGCTGCTCGGGAAAGCCACCCAGCTTCTCGAAGGTCTCCCGCCCCAGGGCCAGGGCCTGATCCCCGTAGGGCAGACCCAGCCAGCGGCTACGGGCCGTCACCGTGGCTTCCAGCCCGCGGTAGCGCCGCTGTGGGGCATCCACCCGCAGGCGGAAGGCGGTTGCCGCTACCTGTGGATCTGCCAGAGCTTGCGTCACCTCGCTTCTCCAGCTCCTGGGCAGGACTGTATCGCCGTGCAGAAACAGCAGCGTTTCGCCGCTGGCTGCCGCGGCTCCGGCGTTCATCTGCCGGGCCCGACCGGGGGCGGAGGGAATGACCGTGGCGCCTGCCGCCAGGGCGATCGCCCGACTCTCATCCGTACTGCTGCCATCGACCACAATCACCTCGACCCCAGTCCCGATCGAGGCCAGGGTCCGGGGCAAATGCCCGGCTTCGTTCAGAACCGGCAGCACCACCGTCAGCAGTGGCGATGGGTTCCAGTGGGGCAGATCCTCGGGCTGGTCGATATCCGTCAGGGTTTCCAGCAGGTGGGTGCGCAGCCCCTGGGCGCGGGCGATCGCCAGGGTCTGGGACAGGACCCGTTCCGTCCCCCAGTTGACGCCGACGAACAGCTCCGGACAGGGGTGGCGCAGGCCAATCAGCCAGTAGCCACCATCTGCAGCGGGACCGAGGACCAGATCGTGATGCTCCAGGGACCGGAAGGCAGCATCGAGATGGGCCGGGGTGATGCCGGGGCAGTCGCTGCCGATGATCACCCTTGCCCCGGAGGACTCATCCGCCGCCACTGCGGCCGCCATCCGCTGCCCCAGGTCTCCCTCGCCCTGGGGCTCGCAGCACCAGCCCAGTCCCAGCCAGCCGATCATGGCTGCGGCCCCGGCACCGTCGTAGCGAATCCGGCAGTCCACGTTGGTCTGCCGCTGGAAATCCGCCAGGGTCTCCAGGGTCTGGCGCACCAGTCGCCGGTGCAGCCTGGCCGCCCCGCTGGCCCCCAGCGCAGGTATCAGCCGCGTCTTGGTCCGCCCCGGAGTCGGATAGCGGGTGAACAGATAGAGCCGCGGCACTGGGGTCAGTTACTGTTGCCCATCTCACCCAGCCGTACCGTCACCTGACGGCTCTGGCCTTCGCGAATCACCGTCAGGGTGAGGCGATCGCCCACCTGACCGGCTTCGACAATCCGCTGCAGCTGATCCGCTCCCTCCACGGGCTTGCCCTCCGCGGCGGTGATCAGATCCCCTGGCCGCAGACCCGCCCTGGCCGCTGGACCATTGGGCAGCAGGCGCACCACCAGTGCCCCCTTCTGCTCCGGCAGCTTGACCGGGCTGTTGGGGTTGGCATTCAGTTCCCGGGCCCCCTCGGGCGTCAGCGAGACCATCTGCACGCCCAGCAGCGGGTGGGTGGCCCGACCGGTGCGCAGAATCTGCTCGGCGATGCGGACGGCGGTGTTGATCGGCACGGCGAAGCCGATGCCCTGGCCATCGGTGCGGATGGCGGTGTTGATCCCGATCACCTCACCCAGGGCATTGAGCAGGGGGCCGCCGGAGTTGCCCGGGTTGATGGCCGCGTCGGTCTGGATGAAGGGCACCCGCTTGTCGGGGATGCCGACCTCGGCGCCGGTGCGGCCGACGGCACTGACGATACCGACGGTGACGGTGTTATCGAGGCCGAGGGGGTTGCCGATGGCGATCGCCCACTCGCCGGGACGGACGCTGTCGGAGTTGCCCAGGCGCACGGTCGGCAGCTTGCTGGCGCTGATCTTCACCACCGCCACATCCGTGACCGGGTCGGAGCCCAGCACCTTGCCCTCGTAGGTTGTGCCGTTCTTCAGCTTCACCGTCACCCGGTCGGCACCCTGAACCACGTGGGCATTGGTCATCACCAGACCATCGGCCTGGAAGATGAACCCGGATCCGGAGCCGCGCTGCACCCGTTCATTGCTCGGCAGGCCGAACATCCGTCCGAAGGGGTCCTCGTTCACCACCCGGGCGGCATCGATACGGACCACGGCAGGGCCATCCCGTTCCACCGCCTCAGCGGCGAAGTTGAAGTTGCCCGGCACCGGACTGCTCTTGCTCGGGGGGGGCTGGGTCACCTGCACCCCCGACGGATTGGAGGGAGTCTGCTGGTTGCAGCTGCTCAGGGTTGCTGCCAGTACGACCGTGCCCAGCAGGGCCAGCAGGGATTTGCGTCCGGGCATGGAGGACTCCGAAAGGTTCACTCATTTTATGGAATGCTGATGGCCCGCTAATGTTCCAGGCCATGTCCACAAGCGGCGCTATAGTTATTGGCGCGGTCCGGAGCGCACAGGCGTTGGCTTACACCCTCGAACAACTTTGGGATCAGGTCCTCAACCGGCTGCAGGAGCAGCTCAGTCGCCCGACCTTCGAGACCTGGATCAAGTCGGCGACGGCCGATCAGTTCGATGGCCAGGTGCTGCGGATCAGCACGCCTAACCCCTTTGCCCGCAACTGGCTGCAGAAGTATTACCAGAAGACGATCGTCGATGTCGCCACCGACCTGCTGGGGCATCCGATTGATCTGCAGATCAACGTCCTGGCCGAGGCCGGTGGCGATGCCGAGAGCAGCGGCGAAGCTGAAATCTGGGCGCCGGTGCCCGTGCCGCCTCCGAGCATCCCCGGTACCAGTACTGCTCTGCTCGAGGAAAACCGACCCCGGGATGACAGCCTCACCGGTCGCCCGCCCCTGCGCAGCAGTGACCTCAACCCCAAGTACGTCTTCTCCCGCTTCGTGGTCGGGGCCAATAACCGGATGGCCCACGCCGCCGCCCTGGCGATCGCCGAGTACCCGGGCCGCGAATACAATCCTCTCTTCCTCTGTGGCGGGGTCGGGTTGGGCAAGACTCACCTGATGCAGGCCATCGGCCACTATCGCCTGGAGATCGATCCCAGTGCCCGCATTTTCTACGTCTCCACCGAGCAGTTCACCAACGACCTGATCAACGCCATCCGTCGTGACAGCATGCAGGCCTTCCGGGAGCACTACCGGGCCGCCGACGTGATCATGGTCGACGACATCCAGTTCATCGAGGGCAAGGAGTACACCCAGGAGGAGTTCTTC
>CAWUMD010000029.1:0-15346 GCA_963923365.1 uncultured bacterium | reverse complement strand
AAATGCGTCATGCGTGACGCTTTTCTACAGAAAGTGGCCTCAAAGCCAGTAGATACGTGGTTCTGGAGACGCATTTCGACGGATCTTTACTCTCATCTGAGAAAACGTCAAATGCGTCATGCGTGACGCTTTTCTACAGAAAGTGGCCTCAAAGCCAGTAGATAGGTTGTCGATCTGAGCCGAAGCGACGCGTTTAGCAGTCTCATTGAGCCAGACAAGCAGTCCCGCTCAAGTCACACCACTCCCAGATGAGGCATCAGGGCAACCTCACGTACTTCCACGTTCAAGGACGACAGTGGCGCTTCAGCAGTCGCAGCAGTTCCTCAACCCGATCCGGGCGGGCCTGGACCGCGTAGGCCTCCTCCTCCAGCCCTTCGCGCCAGAGCTGTGTGGGATACCGCTGATAGAGACGCAGAGCCTGGGCCGGAGCCCGGTAATTCAGCCCCAGCGTTGCCAGACGGCCATTTCTGCCCCGGCAGGCCTGCACCGCATGCGTGCCCTCATGCACTAGCGTTGCTTCGGCAATCCCCAGGTCGAACACCACCGGGTTGATCCAGATTGTGCGATCGCCACTCCGGAACAGGCCATAGACGCCGCTGACCGGCGGCAGGGCCAGCTTTACCGTCACGCCTACCCGCTCGAGGGCCACCTGCAGTCGCTGGAAGTCATTCGGGGGTGGTGCGGCGATCGCCAGCGCACTCCCCAGCTCCAGCAGCAATCCCACACTCCAGCCCCAAGCCCGCATGATCTCGCCCGGCATTCCGTTTCCATCCTGGCCCAGGTAACGGGGCCATTGCCCTTGAGCCGCTGCGCAACCGCACTTCCGAGGGATCTCCAAAAACGTCACCACAGGCGAAAACGCATCTGTTCGGTGAAACTGTTCAGTCCCTGACTGGGTTTGCGCAAATACGTCACGGTGACGCATTTGGCCACAAGTGCTCGGATCTGTCAATCCTTTCCCCGTAGGCTATCCAGATTCGTTCACTGGCAGTTTTCCACCTGTTCGCCGAATATCTGCCCGCCAGCCGGGGGCAACAAGAGCACAGGACGTTAATCGGGATCATCCCCGGCAGAACCAACAAAGACTGCCGAGCGAACTCGACAGCCATCGAACAGCCGCACCCGAATGGGGTCAGGGAGTATCGGTCGGCAGGTCCACCACCGGGGGCTGCGGGTTGGGCTGGCGCTCCAGCCAGGACTCCAGGGCCTCGGCGGCGATCGCCTCAGGACGGCGCCCCTGGTTGCGGGCGATCACCTCCAGCCGATCCAGCAACCGCGACTGCAGCTGCAGGCCATGCCAGCGACGGAACTCGGGGGGCGGTTGGTTGGTGAGCTCCTCGGCACTGGCCAGCTCGGTCAGGGCTGCCGCCTGGGTAATCGTCAGACCACCCTGCAGATCCGCCTCGCGCATACGCGCCTCGATCAGCGGCCACTTGCGGGCGATCGCCATGTAGCGCTGGGCTTCCCGGGGGCGGCACTGGCAGTGGGCATGCACCCAGTCGAGGAATACCCCATGGGGCAGTTGCTCCTTCACCTGGATCAGCACCTGCCCCGCATCCCGGGCCATTTCCAGAATCAGGGCCGCCGCCCGACCAATCTTCAGGTGCAGTTGATTGATGCGATCGCGGGCTGCCGCCAGTTCCGGCGTCATCGGCACCGGCGTCACTGACCGGGTCGAGGTCTCGCCTCCTGCCGTCTCCAGATTCTTTGGTGTGCTGGCAGCCATGAAGCCCTGCGACGTCCTGTTTTCCTGCGTAGGGGACCGGAAGTTACCCGACCCGGAATCACGGGGTCGGAGTGGTTGAGATCAGCGGATTGCGCTTCCGCAACAGATGGAGGCGATCGGATGCGGTGCTGCGGTGCCGGGGAGGAAGTAACCAGGCTGCCCCGGCGACACCCGACTGCGGGAAATGCCTACAGGAGACGATACCACGCACCTTCCGAAGATCAGAGACGGACACACCGTCGCCTGGGCTCTTCTGAAAACGGAAAATACGCGCAGCAGAACTATTCTGAAAAGATCCGAGCAGGATCAGGACCTATTCCGGCCTCTGTTGAGGGCCATGCAGTTAATTAAAACCAAAGTTTTAAAAAGATTCCGGTCCTCGAGTTGATCCCGAGGCACGCCCCCTCGGGCACCCTGGGCTGTACTTCCCCTGCTGCGGTTCCAGGAGCCGGTTGTCATGCTGCGCCTGCTGCTCACTAGTCGTTCCGGCCACCAGATCGGTCTCTTCCTGGACGACCATGCTCCCTGCGGCCCGGATCAGCTGGAGGCGGCCGGGCCGAAAGCCGTCTGTGACGTCGCCCGAGCCCTGCTGCTCAGCGTCCGCGGCGATGGTCTCCTCTGCGAAGCGGAACTGCATGGGCTCTGGGAGCACGATCGCATCTGCCGCTACTGGTTCGACCTGAATGAGGTCACCCATCTGCCCCAGTACCTGGATCAGCCCCACGCCATTCAACCGCCACTCACAGACGCGATCGCCCCCAGTCATCTGGTGAATGCACCCATCGGCGAACGTCTGGTCCAGGCCGGGCTGCTGCAGCCCCATCAGGTCGATACCGCCTTGCGCCTGCAACCGACCCTGAATCGACGCCTGGGCGAAGTGCTCCAGCTCCAGGGCCAGATCAGCAGCACGACCCTGCAGTTCTTCCTGACACTCCCCTACCAGCTGAACCAGACCTTTCTCGGGCTGCGCCTGGGGGAACGTCTGCAGCAGGTCGGGCTCGTCAGTACCCCGGAACTGGATCACGCCCTGCGCTGTCAGCGCTGGCTGCCCCGGGTGGTCGGCCGGGTGCTCTCCTTCAATGACGTGATCTCGATCCGCACCGCCGACTATTTCGCCAGTCTGCCGGTGCTCGCCTGACCCAGGTCCTGAATCTGCACCCACAGTCGTCGCGATCGCGGACCATCCAGATCCAGGAACAGCACCGACTGGTACTGCCCCAGGCCCAGTTCCCCGTCCACCACGGGCACCCACTCGTGGTTGTGCAGATTGATCGCCATCAGGTGCGCGTGGGCGTTGATCGGCTCGTCTGCCGGAATGTCCGGTCGCCGGTCGAGATCGTTATGCAGGTAGTGGCCGCTCACCGGCGCCAGACGCCGCAGATGAGCCCGCACATCCTCCAGCAGCCGCGGCTCATATTCATTGATCGCCAGGGCCGTGGTGGTGTGGCGATTGAAGATCAGCATCTGCCCCTGCTGCACGCCACTATCAGCCAGCAGCTTCCGCAGCCGGGGTGTCAGATCAACGATGTCGAGGGCCCGTTCGGTGGCGATCGCCAGGTCGTAGCGGTAGAGGGTCATCGGTTCTGCCCGGAGGCGCCACAGCATCCGGATCGTAGGATCGAAGGGTTGACCGCACCAAGGACCGCCCGGACTCCATGACGACGACGCAGGCGCAATTGCAGACTCAGTACGACCCCTTCCAGACGGAAGGCAAGTGGCAACAGCGCTGGGAAGAGAACCAGGTGTTCAAGGCCGACCCGAGCGCGCCGGGCGAACCCTACTGCATTGTCATCCCGCCACCCAATGTGACGGGCAGTCTGCACATGGGCCATGCCTTCAACATGTCGCTGATCGACACCCTGGTGCGGTTCCAGCGGATGCGCGGTCGCAACACCCTCTGCCTGCCGGGCACCGACCACGCCAGCATCGCCGTCCAGACCATCCTCGAACGCCAGCTCAAGGCCGAGGGCAAGCACCGCGACGACCTGGGCCGCGAGGCCTTCCTGGAGCGGGCCTGGCAGTGGAAGGCCGAGTCCGGCGGCACCATCGTCAACCAGTTGCGGCGCCTGGGTGTCTCCGTGGACTGGAGCCGGGAGCGGTTCACCCTCGATGAGGGGCTCTCGGCTGCAGTGCTCGAGGCCTTCGTCAGCCTCTACGAGCAGGGGCTGATCTACCGCGGTCAGTATCTGGTCAACTGGTGCCCTGCCTCCCAGTCCGCTGTCTCGGACCTGGAAGTCGAGATGAAGGAGGTGGACGGCCATCTCTGGCACTTCCGCTATCCCCTCAGCGACGGCAGCGGCCACCTGGAAGTGGCAACCACCCGCCCCGAGACGATGCTCGGCGACACGGCGGTGGCGGTGAATCCCAAGGATGAACGCTACCAGCACCTGATCGGCAAAACCCTCACCCTGCCGCTGGTGGGCCGCGAGATTCCGATCATCGCCGACGACCTCGTGGAGCGGGACTTCGGTACCGGCTGCGTCAAGGTCACTCCGGCCCACGACCCCAACGACTTCGCCATGGGGCAGCGCCACAACCTGCCCCAGATCACGGTGATGAACAAGGACGGCACGATGAATGCCGAGGCCGGTCGCTTCGAGGGGCTGGATCGCTTCGAGGCCCGCAAGGCCGTGGTCGCCGCCCTGGACGAGGCAGGCTGCCTGGTGCGGGTGGAGGACTACCGCCACAGCGTGCCCTACAGCGATCGCGGCAAAGTGCCGGTGGAGCCGCTGCTCTCGACCCAGTGGTTCGTCAAGATCGCGCCCCTGGCACAGACGGCCCTGCAGGCTCTGGAGGAGGGCGAGGGGCCACGCTTCGTGCCCGAACGCTGGACCAAGGTCTACCGCGACTGGCTGCTGAATCTGCGCGACTGGTGCATCAGCCGTCAGCTCTGGTGGGGCCACCAGATTCCGGCCTGGTACGTGATCAGCGAAACCGGCGGCGAACTGACCGAGGAAACGCCCTTCGTGGTCGCCCGGGACGCCGAGGCCGCCCGCGCCCAGGCGGAAGCGAAGTACGGCCTGCCGGTGCAGCTGCAGCAGGATGGCGATGTCCTCGACACCTGGTTCAGCTCCGGGCTGTGGCCCTTCTCCACCCTCGGCTGGCCAGACGCGGAGGCGGCGGATCTGAACCGCTACTACCCGACCAGCACCCTGGTCACCGGCTTCGACATCATCTTCTTCTGGGTAGCCCGGATGACGATGATGGCCGGACAGTTCACCGGCCGGATGCCGTTCCAGGATGTCTACATCCACGGGCTGGTGCGGGACGAGAACAACAAGAAGATGTCCAAGTCGGCGGGCAACGGCATCGACCCGCTGCTGCTGATCGGCAAGTACGGCACCGATGCCCTGCGCTACACCCTGATCCGCGAGGTAGCCGGGGCCGGGCAGGACATCCGCCTCGACTACAACCGCAAGACCGATGAGTCATCGTCGGTGGAGGCCAGCCGTAACTTCGCCAACAAGGTCTGGAACGCCAGCCGCTTCGTGATCATGAACCTCGACGGTCAGACCCCGGCGCAGCTGGGCAGTCCCGACCCAGCGAGCCTGGAGCTGGCGGACCGCTGGATTCTGTCGCGCTTCCACAGCACGGTGCGCACGGTGGCCAGCCTGACCGAGAACTACGACCTCGGCGCGGCGGCCAAGCTGGTCTACGAGTTCATCTGGGGCGATTTCTGCGACTGGACGATCGAGCTGGCCAAGTCCCGCCTCTACGGCGAGGATGCGGACTCCCGCCGGGTAGCCCAGCAGACCCTGGCCCAGGTGCTCGACGGTCTGCTGCGGCTGCTGCATCCATTCATGCCCCACCTGACCGAGGAGATCTGGCAGACCCTCACCCAGGCGGCGGAGGGCACCTACCTGTCGCTGCAGTCCTACCCCGTGGTGGATGAGGAGGCGATCGCCGAGGATCTGGAGCAGGAGTTCGGACTGCTGATCGAGACGATCCGCACCCTGCGCAACCTGCGGGCGGAAGCGGGGATCAAACCCGGGGCCCGGGTGCGCACCGTCCTCCAGAGTGAGAGCGAGGCGGAACGGGCGACGCTGCACCAGGGGGTCACCTACATCCGGGACCTCTGCAAGGCGGATGCCATCGACATCGTGGCCGCACTGGAGAGTGAGGAGCAGTGTCTGGCGGGCGTGGCCGGAACGGTGCAGGTGCTGCTGCCCCTGGCGGGGATGGTGGATATCGAGGCGCTGAAGGCGAAACTGGCGAAGAACCTGCAGAAGCTGGAGAAGGAGGTGGCCAGTCTGTCGGGACGCCTCAACAACCAGGGGTTTGTGGCCAAGGCACCGCCGGAGGTGATTGCCGAAGTCCAGGGGAATCTGGCGGAGGCGCAGAAGCAGGTGGAGATTCTGGGCGATCGCCTGAATCGGCTCTGAGTTTGTTGGGGTCGATAGAGGTCTGGCGAACCAACAGCCTGAAGGGGGGCACTGCCGCCCCCCTTCACCCCGGCAAAAAGGGGGCATGCCCCCTTTTGACCCCCAAACAAATCGACACTGACTTCGCTATTGACTCCTGAATGGCGGTGCGGCACTGACTGCGTTCGGTCCGGCTGGGGATATCAGTGTCGATAACGACCTGATGGGGCCCGAGACCTTGAGGCTGGCAGAGCTGAGGGTGAACTGACTCAGGTAGCGGGGGTGTCCCAGTAGCGGTAGAGGCTGGCGGCTAGGGTGACGACGCCGATCTGGAGGGCACGTTCGTCGATGGCGAAGCCGGGGTGGTGCAGGGGCGGGTTGTCCCGGTCGGGATAGCCGACGCCGAGGCGGAACATCGTACCGGGGGCATGGTCGAGATAAACCGAAAAGTCCTCGGCGCCCAGGGAGGGTTCCAGCAGGGTCTCGACGGCGGGGGTGCCCCAGGCGTCGCGGGCAGCGGTTTCCACCAGCTGGGTGAGGGCCGGGTCATTCTGGACCGAGGGGACGCCGCGCCGGTATTCGAACTGGTAGCGGGCGCCGTAGGTGGCACAGCAGCTGGCGACGATGGATTCAATCCAGGCGGGCAGCTGGGCGTAGGTTTCCGGGTGGAGCGATCGCACGGTGCCGGTCATCTTCACCTGATCGGCGATCACGTTGGGCGCCCGGCCTCCCTGGATCGTGCCGACCGTGAGCACAATCGGCCGCAGCGGGTTCTGGGTGCGGCTGATCGCCTGCTGCAGCATTGTGATCACCTGGGCGGCGATCCAGATCGCGTCCTTGGCTTCGTGGGGGCGGGCCCCATGGCCCGATTCGCCCTGGATGACGATTTCGAGGTCATCGGCGGCAGCGGTGAGGGCACCGTAGCGCACGCCAACC
Organism: uncultured bacterium; assembly: GCA_963923365.1. Taxonomy (GTDB): domain Bacteria; phylum Cyanobacteriota; class Cyanobacteriia; order Synechococcales; family Synechococcaceae; genus CAWUMD01. The sequence continues at coordinate 8,323 of CAWUMD010000029.1, read as the reverse complement.
TTTCCAGCAGGGATGGAGGGGAAGACGTGGACGCCGAAGATCGCATCCACGGAGCGCATCACCCCGTCGGCCACCATCCAGCGGGCACCCTGGGCGATCTCCTCAGCAGGCTGAAACAGAAAGCGGATGTTGCCAGGCAGGGGTTCCCCCAGTTCCGCCAGCACCATCGCCGCCCCCAGCCCCAGGGTGGTGTGCAGATCGTGGCCGCAGGCGTGCATTACCCCCGGCACCCGGGAGGCATAGTCGAGGCCCGTGCGCTCCTCGATCGGCAGGGCATCCATGTCGGTACGCAGGGCGATGCGGCGTCGATCGCGGCCATCCCCCGGCAGTTCCGCCACCACACCGGTGCGCCCGACGCATTCCTGCACCTGCAGTCCGCAGGAGGAAAGCACCCCAGCCACGTAGGCCGCCGTCTGTCGCTCGTGGCCGCTCAGTTCCGGGTGGGCGTGCAGGTGACGCCGGATATCGATTAGGCGGGGTTCCAGGTGGGCGGCGATCGCCTTGATCCGGTCAATCACGGGTCAGGGGCCAGTGAGGGAATGGAACTATCCTGCCCTGTTTTGCTCTCCGGTCGGGGCGTCCGGACTCAGTCGGCAGCGGGGGTGTGGCGATCGCGACCGGACTGGGCCGCCAGCCAGAGGTAGGCAAAGCCCAGCAGCAGGGCGTTCAGACCCAGCTTCCAGCGCAGGCGGGCCAGTTGGCCACCCACCTGTTTCTGCTGCTTCTCCAGTTCCGCCCGCAGGGGCTTGAGCATAGCCGGATTGGCCATCGGACCGGCGTTGGGGGTCGCCAACTGGGCATCGAGCTGGGAGATCTTGGTGCGGATTTCCTGCTGAGTCTGCCGCTCTAGGGCCAGATTCTCGGTGAACTGCACCGGCAGAATAGCCAGGTACAGCGCTCCCAGCAGGGCGGCCAGCCCCCGCAGGCCCCACCGCTGCAGGGCCGGGGGTTCGGTCAGGGCCAGGCCCTGACCGATGGTGAACAGGGCCAGACCGATCAGCGGTATCAGCCCCCGCTCAATCAGCAGGGTCATCAGCGCCAGCCGCGACTGGGACTGGGTCCAGTCGGTCTGCACAAGCCCATCCACATCGTGAATCAGGCCAACGGCGACGGTCAGGGCGCCGACCAGCCGCAGCAGCAGCGCAGGGTTGGAAAACAGAGCAGGCATGGAAGTCGCCACCTTGGACTAGAGGGCAGAGGCCCAGGTGCGGGCCCAGCCGAGGGTTTCGGCCACACGGGCAGCATCGGCCGCTTCGCAGTAGAGGCGCAGCAGCGGTTCGGTGCCACTGAAGCGGACCATCAGCCAGCGACCGTCAGCGAGGCGGAACTTGAAGCCGTCGGCGCGGTTGCAGTCAGTGACGGCCTGACCGGCGATCTCGGTGGGGGGTGCCGTCTCCAGAGCCTGCTGCACCCGAGCCCGGGCTGCCATATCCGCCAGGGCGAGGTCGATGCGGTCGTAGTGGGAGTGGAAGTTACAGCGCTCCTGCAGGCTGGCGTAGAGGCTGCCCAGGGTCTGACCGGAGAGGGCGATCGCCTCCAACAGGTAGAGGGCCGCCAGCAGGGCATCCCGCTCGGGGATGTGGTGGCCGTAGCCGATGCCGCCAGACTCCTCGCCGCCCAGCAGCACCGTCGCCGCCAGCATGCGGTCGGCGATGTACTTGTAGCCCACGGGCGTCTCGAACACGTCGCGGCCGAACAGCTGGGCCACCTTGGGCATCAGGTCCGAGCCGCTGACGGTCTTCACCAGTTCGCCGGGGTAACCGCGCCGCTCGGCCAGGTGCTCGATCAGCACCGGGATCAGAATCTGGGAGCTGAAGAAGCCGCCATCGGCATCGACGGCGGCGATGCGATCGCCATCGCCATCGAAGATGATCCCGACCTTGAGGGGATTAGTGCCCTCGCGCACGGCCGCGCAGAGTTCCGGCACGTTGGCCTCCAGCGGTTCCGGCGAGCGACCGCCGAACAGCGGATCGCCGTGGCTGCGCAGCTCGCTGACCGGGGCCTCCAGCACCCGCGTCAGGCCCCCGGCGGCGGCACCGTGCATCGGGTCGCACCAGATGCCGAGACGCCCGTCGGCGATCGCGCTGCGGATGGCGGCCAGATCCACCTTGCTCTGCAGTTCGCGGCAGTAGTCGGGCCAGGGGTCGAAGTGGGGGAAGTCGGTGAGGGACGCAGCGGGCGTCTCGAAGCCGCCATTGAGCAGCGCTTCCACCTCGGCGGTCACCTCGGGGGGCACGGAGCCGCCGTGGGTGCTCTTGAGCTTGAGACCGGAGTAGCTGCCGGGGTTATGACTGGCGGTGACCACCAGCGCCCCCAGGGATTTGCGGCTGAAGGCGGCCCAACTGAAGGCCGGGGTCGGGGCCCAGGTTGCTGCCAGCACGGGCTCCAGACCAACCGAAACCACAGCGGCTGCCACGGTGCGGGCGAAGTCGGGGGAGAGGAAGCGGCGGTCGTAACCGACGACGATTTCCCGGCTACCGTTGCTGCCGTAGGCGGACTGCAGGGCTTTCGCCGCGGCTCCAGCAGCCCGGTAGAGACGCTCAAAGGTGAAATCAGCAGCGATCACCCCCCGCCAGCCATCGGTACCAAAGCGGATCGGACCCGGAGCAGTGGTGATCGGCGGCAGGGCGTGCATCGGTGGAGAGCGCAGCGGACGACCCCATGAGTGTACCGGAGGGGCCTGCCGCTGCCCGACCTAGACCAGTTCCAGGGGCTGACCGGCCACCGGTTCGAGGATCTGCGTCGCCGGGGCGATCGCCCGCAGTTCCTCGGCACTGCCACGCACCCGCAGCAGCCGGTCGAGGAGGCCGCTGTAGATCACATCACCGCCGGTGGCCGTGGGCAGCAGGTAGCGGGGCTTCAGATCCCGCAGCAGGCCGGGGGCCGTGCGCCGTCCCTGGACAATCGGACCCACCAGAGGCAGGGCCATGTCCTGAATCGGCGAGATCGCCACATCCACCGGACCCAACTCCTTGGTGGCCGGGTCAACGTAGCCGTGGGGTTCGTAGTAGCAGCTGAAGCCGCTGCCCGTATCCGTCAGCCGGTAGCCGTTCTCCACCTGGGGCACCGGTGCCCCCTTGGTGGCACGAATCTCCAGGGAGCCCACCGTGGTGGCCTGACCCGGAGCGATCGCCGTCACCTGGGTGAAGCCCAGCTGCCGCACCCGTTTGGCCGCCGTCGGCGAGGCCACCACCGGCAGGTCCTTGGGGAGCAGCGCCAGGGTCTCGGGGTGGGCGTGGTCCTCCAGCCCCTGGGAAAGCAGCAGCAGGTCTACAGCAGGCACCGGCCAGTCGTGCGACAGCCGTCCTTCGAAGAACCAGCGCTGGCCTCCGAAGCAGAGGGAACCGGTGAGCCAAGGATCGACCAGAATCTTCAGACCGGCGAGGTCGAGCAGCCAGCCGTTGGCGGCGAAGTAGGTGGCCTGCATGGGCACTCGGGGACGCGACGCCTCCCACTGTAGCCACGGCCGGGACCGGGAACTGGCAGGATCGGGGGATGAGCACCGCCACCGTTTCCCGTCCGACCCCCAGCCGCTGCAGCCACCACCCCATCAGCCTCGCACCGATGATGGACCGCACAGACCGGCACTTCCGCTACCTGCTGCGCCAGATCAGCCGCCACGCTCTGCTCTACACCGAGATGGTGGTGGCCCAGGCGGTGATCCACGGGGTGCGCCCCAAGCTGCTGGGCTTCGACCCTCTGGAACATCCGATTGCCCTGCAGTTGGGCGGCGATGACCCGGCCCAGCTGGCGGAGTGCAGCCGCATCGCCACGGACTGGGGCTACGACGAGATCAACCTCAATGTCGGCTGCCCCAGCGACCGGGTGCAGAAGGGCAACTTCGGAGCTTGCCTGATGGCGGACCCGGGACTGGTGGCCCGCTGCGTCGAGGCGATGCGGGCAGTCACGGACCGGCCGGTGACGGTCAAGCACCGCATCGGCATCGATGAGCTGGACAGCTACGAGCTGCTGACCCGCTTCGTGGGCACGGTAGCGGATGCGGGCTGCGATCGCTTCAGCGTCCATGCCCGCAAGGCCTGGCTGCAGGGGCTCGACCCGAAGCAGAACCGCACCATCCCGCCCTTGGTCTACGAGACGGTCTACCGACTCAAGCAGGACTTCCCTGAGCTGATCATCGAGATCAACGGCGGCATCACCGACCTGGAGCAGGCTGCGACCCATCTTCAGCACGTCGATGGCGTGATGGTCGGCCGCGCCGTCTACGACCAACCCTACCTATTCGCCGAAGTGGACCGGCGCTTCTACGGCGACGACACACCCGCGCCCAGCCGCCATCAGGTGGTGGAGCGGATGCTGCCCTACATCGAAGCCTGGATTGCCCGGGGCGGACGGATGCACAACGTCACCCGCCACATGCTGCTGCTGTTCCATGGCTGCGCGGGCAGCCGCGCCTGGAAGCAGATCCTGACCATTGAGGGCTGTCGCCCCGGCGCCGGGATTGAGGTGGTGCAGAAGGCGCTGGCGGCAGTGCCGCCCTGCTGAAGGTCTCAGGCCACCTGTTCGCCCAGCAGGGCGTTGACCAGACAGCGGCGGTAGCGATCGCTCAGCTGAGCCGCCACACCCGGCCAGGTGAACTGGGCATCGAGGGCACTGCCGCCCTGGCGCCGCAGCCGCTCGGTCCAGAGGTCGTGGCGCAGTACCTGGGCGATCGCCGTCGCGAAACCCGCCACATCGCCCGGGCGGACCAGCAGCCCGGTCCGTTCCGGCACCACCGTAAAGCGCAGGCCGCCGACATCCGAGGCGATCACCGGCGTACCGCAGGCCATCGCTTCCAGAGCCGGCAGACCGAAGCGTTCATCCTCACTGGGGATCAGACAGGCATCCGCCGCACTGTAGTGGAGCGGCAGCCAGGTGGGCTCGACGTAGCCGCTCCAGCGGACCTGGGCCGTCAGCCCCAGTTCCGCCACCAGCGCTTCGATCCGCGCCGACTCGCGCACCGCCTCGCGGTCCACATCACGACTTCCCACCAGCAGCAGTCGGGCCATGGGGTCCGGATGGGCCATCAGCCAGGCATGGAAAGCCCGCACCAGGGTTTCGAGACCTTTGCTGCGCTCGAACCGACCGACGTAGACCAGCACCGGTGCCGCCTCCGCCAGACCTAGCATCTGACGCGCCTCGGAGCGCACCAGGGGCCGGAAGTTGAGCGTATCGGTACCACAGGGGATCACCTCGATCCGGGCATCGGGCACCAGAGCCCGCATCTGCTCGGCTTCCCGCGGGCTGGTGGCCACCACCCGATCCGCCAGCGTCAGAATCTCCCGCTCTATCTGACGGCGCTGGATGCAGACGGCCAGGTCTTCCTGACCATCCGCCAGGGTATGGGGCGTATGCACCACCTGCAGGCTGCGGCGCTGCTTCAACTGCAACCCGACCCAGGCCGCCAGCCAGCCATTGGTGTGCACCAGGGGGTACTGGGAGCCCTGCTTGGTCTGGAATTGCTCGAAAGCCACCAGGAAAGCGGGCAGCACCTCGAACACCCGCTCGGCTCGGCGTTCGTCATTGTGGGGCAGATCTCCCAGACAGATCCAGCGCTGGTAGGGGGCCGGCTCCCGCAGGGTCTGCTGGGCGGGGTGCTGGCGCAGGGTGAAGACATCGACCTGCCAGCCCAGACCCACCAGGGCATCGGCCAGCTGACGCACGTAGATATCCTGACCGGTCTCCGGCAGCGGACCGGCCGCCGGGCTGAGATCGGTGGGAATCGAGATCAGGGCGATCGCCTGACGGTTTCCCAGCAGGGCCGCCCGCTGAAACCACTCGGCCGTTGACGCAGCACCGGAACGCGCCATAACCATCCCAAACCCCCTGATCGACGACGCTGGAATCATCAGAATATGCGCCAGTCTAGTCAGGAAATATCAGGACCGTCCCATCAGCAGAGAAGGTTCAGACAAGCCCTTAAACAACAGCAAAACCACTCTCAGACATGATGTGCGGCAGTGATTCCAGCATCTCGAACGTTATCAATTCAAACGTGGATACCGAAGACAAGAAACTCACACAGAAACTTATAGGGACTTAGCCACCGATCTCTAGAGACCGAGCAGATCGTCCTCGCTGGTGATGAATTCAAGACCCACCGCACAGTTCTCGGCCGGACCGGGAGGAAGGCGGCGAATCTCGTAGTGCTGGCCGTCGAAGGGGCAGAGCAGGGTCTCGCCCGAATCGGGGTCAAACCCGGCCAGGGCTTCCTGCAGAGCCTCCCGCAGACTGACATCCGGGCAGCGGGCGATCGCCGCCGTGTTCATGTAGAACAGCTCGTGCCCTCGGCAGAGCACCACCCCCGGGCCCTCCCGGGGCAGCATCCTGCGGGCGAAGGCGCGCACCTCACCCAGGCTGGCGTTATCGGGAAACAGCGGGGTATCGATCTCGCTCATGGACGCAGGATCCTCATCAGCAGTAGCCCCGCCGGAGTCAGCCCGGCGGGGGTTCACAGCGGTTTAGAAGCGACCGGCCAGGGCCTCGACACAGCGTTCACAGGCATCCTCGTGCCCGGCGGTCTCGCCCACCCGGGTGCTGTAGTTCCAGCAGCGGGCGCACTTGCGGCCCTCGGCATCGACCACGGCGATCGCCAGGTCCTCGCTCTGCAGCCCGTAGCGGGCCCCCGCGGTGGCCGCAGGGTCCGCCAGCAGTTCCACCTGGGAGACCAGGAACAGGTAGCGCAGCTCATCCACGGCCGTTCCAGCCAGACTGTCGGCCGGGTTGAGATCCGCCAGATCCTCGCGCCAGTTCTCATCCTTCACCCAGAGGCGCAGCTTCGCCTCCAGGGAGGAGCCGATGGCCTGATCCTTGCGGGCCTGCTCCAGTACCTTGTTGGCCTCGGTGCGCAGTTCCCGCAGCTGCTGCCACTTGGCCGCCAGCAGGGGCTGGTGCCAGCCGTCCTCCAGCTGCACCCAGCCCGCCTGGAACACCGACAGGGTCGGTTTGGCGTAGGGCAGGTTCTGCCAGATGTCCTCGGCCATGTGGGAGAGCACCGGGGCGATCGCCCGGGCCAGGGCCTCGACGCAGATCGCCAGTACGGTCTGGCAGCTACGGCGGCGGAAGCTGCCGGGAGCGCTGATGTAGAGCCGGTCCTTGGCGATGTCGAGGTAGAAGTTCGACAGGTCGACAACGCAGAAATTCTGCACCGTCTGGAAGAAGCGGAAGAACTGGAAGCTCTCGAAGGCCTCGGTGATGTCGAGCATCACCTCCCGCAGGCGGTGCAGCAGGTAACGGTCCAGCTCCGGCAGGTCGGCGTAGGTGACCGCGTCGGTGGCCGGGTTGAAGTCGTGCAGATTGCCCAGCAGGTAGCGGGCGGTGTTGCGGATCTTGCGGTAGACGTCCGCCTGCTGCTTGAGGATGGTCTTGCCGATGGGCACATCCGAGGAGTAGTCGACGGAGGAGACCCAGAGGCGCAGCACGTCGGCACCGTAGGGCGGCTCCTGCTTCTGGTCCTTGCCGCCGTTGATTACCACCGCCGGGTCAACGACATTACCCAGGGACTTGCTCATCTTGCGGCCCTTCTCATCGAGGGCGAAGCCGTGGGTGAGCACCCGCTTGTAGGGAGCGTGGCCGTTGCAGGCGACGCTGGTGAGCAGGCTGCTCTGGAACCAGCCACGGTGCTGGTCGGAGCCCTCCAGGTAGAGATCTGCCGGGTAGGCCAGCCCCTCACGCCGGGCCGCCACCGCAGCCCAGGAGGAACCGGAGTCGAACCAGACGTCCATGGTGTCGGTGCCGCGCCGGTAGGTGCGTCCGTTGCTGCGGTAGGGCTCGGGCAGCAGTTCCTCGATGCTCAGTTCCCACCAGGCATCGGAACCACGCTCGGCGATGATGCCGCGCACGTGGGCAATGGTATCGGCGTTGAGCAGAGCCTCGCCGGTCTCCTCGTCGTAGAACACCGGGATCGGTACGCCCCAGGTGCGCTGGCGGGAGATGCACCAGTCGCTGCGCTCGCTCACCATGGCAGTGATCCGGTTCTCGCCCTGGGCGGGAATCCAGTCAACGGCGGCGATCGCCTTCAGGGCCTCGTCGCGGAAGCCTTCGACGGAGGCAAACCACTGCTCGGTGGCCCGGAAGATGGTCGGCTTCTTGGTGCGCCAGTCGTAGGGGTAGCGGTGGGCGTAGGTTTCCTCGCGCAGCAGGGCACCAACCTCGGTCAGCCACTCAATCACCGCTTCGTTGGCATCCTTGAGGACGTTCTTCCCGGCCAGGCGATCGCCCACGGCCGCGGTGAAGTCGCCCTTACCATCGACGGGGCAGAACACCTCCAGTCCGTAGCGCTGGCCGACGATGAAGTCGTCCTGGCCGTGGCCGGGGGCGGTGTGCA
>CAWUMD010000028.1:0-15556 GCA_963923365.1 uncultured bacterium | reverse complement strand
CCCTATCTGCCTTATCTGGTCTGCATCCCGACGTTTCTTGTGATCTGGCAGATCTTCTCCGGTCTGCTGGGCTCCCGACTGCCGGGCCCCTTCCAGGTGATCATCGAAACCTGGACCCCTTACATCAGCCAGCCTTTCTACGACGACGGTGGCACCAGCAAGGGTCTGGGTCTGCAGATCCTGATCTCCCTGAAGCGGGTGGCCCTGGGCTATTCCCTGGCGGCGGTGGTTGGCATCCTGGTCGGCGGTCTGCTGGGGATGAGCCGGTTCCTCGGTAAGGGGCTCGACCCGGTGATCCAGGTACTACGGACCGTCCCGCCCCTGGCCTGGTTGCCAATTTCCCTGACGGTGTTCGAGCAGGCGGATAGCGCGGCGATCTTCGTGATCTTCATTACCGCCATCTGGCCCATCATCATCAACACCGCCGTCGGCATCAACCAGATCCCCGAGGATTACACCAATGTCTCCCGGGTGCTGAAGCTCTCCAAGCGGGACTACATCGTCAACATCCTGATTCCAGCGACGGTGCCCTACGTCTTTACCGGACTGCGGATTGCGGTGGGTCTGGCCTGGCTGGCGATCGTGGCGGCGGAAATGCTCAAGGCGGATGGCGGCATCGGTTTCTTCATCTGGGATGCCTACAACGCCGGGGGTGATACGAGTACCAGTCAGATCATCCTGGCGATCATCTATGTCGGCATGGTCGGTCTGGGCCTGGATCGGTTCGTCGCCTGGATCGGCCGCCAAGTCAGCCCCACCGGTCGCTAGGGAGTGCCTGAGTCATGTCCACTTTCCTCTCGATCGACCACGTCCATCAGGTCTTCGACCTGCCCGGCGGGGGCCAGTACATCGCCCTCAAGGATGTCAGTCTCGATATCCGTCCCGGGGAATTCATCTCGCTGATCGGCCACTCTGGCTGCGGTAAGTCCACCCTCCTCAACCTCCTGGCCGGTCTGGCCCAGCCTACCAGTGGCGGCATCATCCTCGAAGGTCGTCAGGTCACCGAGCCCGGTCCTGATCGCATGGTGGTGTTCCAGAACTACTCTCTGCTGCCCTGGCGCACGGTTCGCCAGAACATCGCCCTGGCGGTGGACGCGGTGATGAAGCAGATCCCCAAGGCGAAACGCCGGGCCATCATCGAGGACTCGATTGATCTGGTCGGTCTGCGGGCCGCCGTCGACAAATTTCCCCACGAGATCTCCGGCGGGATGAAGCAGCGGGTGGCGATCGCCCGCGGTCTGGCCCTGCGTCCCAAGCTGCTGCTGCTTGACGAACCCTTCGGTGCCCTCGATGCCCTCACCCGCGGCAACCTGCAGGAGCAGCTGATGCGCATCTGCCAGGAGTCGGGCGTGACGGCGGTGATGGTCACCCACGATGTCGACGAGGCCCTGCTGCTCTCGGACCGGGTGGTGATGCTCACCAATGGTCCGGCAGCGGAAATCGGCCAGATTCTCGAGGTGGACTTCCCTCGCCCCCGTCAACGGCTGGCGATGATGGAAAGCCCCCACTACTACGACCTGCGCAACGAGCTGATCAACTTCCTGCAGCAGCAGCGGCGGGCCCGCCGCAGTCGCGCCAAGGCTCCGGCTGCAGCTCCGGTGGTGGCCCAGGGCACCCGCACGGTCAGCCTCGGGTATCTGCCGGGCAACGACTGTGCACCGCTGGCGATCGCCCAGGAACTGGGTTACTTCCGTGATGCCGACCTCGAGGTCAGCCTGAAACGCTGCTATAGCTGGGATGAGATCGAGCAGGATCTGCGGGTCGGGCGCCTTGATGGTGCCCTGATGATGGCTACCCAGCCCCTGGCTCTGACCCTGGGTCTGAATGGGGAACGCCCCCTGCCGATGACCGTACCGATGACCGTGAGTCGTAACGGGGGGGCGATCGCCTTTGCCCGTCGTTACCTCGACCAGGGCATCCGCAGCCTCACCGATCTCAAGGCCTACCAGGAGGCCAGCGGCCAGATCCTGCGCCTGGGGGTGCCCGACACGCTCTCGATTCCGGCGCTGCTGCTGCGCTACTGGCTGGCCAGTGCGGGCATCGATCCCAGCCACGATGTGGAACTGGTAGCGATGTCACCCTACGACCTGGTCGATGCCCTCGCCCATGGGATGCTCGATGGCTTTGCTGCCGGGGAGATGCGCGTCGCCCTGGCGGTCCAGGCGGGGCAGGCCTACGTGATGGCGACGGACCTTGACATCTGGCCCGGTCACCCCGAGAAGGTGCTCGGACTGCCCGAGGACTTCGTCAACGCCAACCCGGCTACCGTCGCTGATCTCAGTGCTGCCCTGCTGCGGGCCGGGGAATTCTGCGACGACCCGCGTAACCGGGAGGCGATCATCGCCATCCTCGGTCGACCCGAGTACCTGGGAGAAGCAGCGGGGGCTGCCCTGCAGCGCTACTTCGACTTCGGCACCGGTGAAGCTCCCAGCCAACTGCTGCGTTTCAACCAATTCCACGTCGACCAGGCCAACTATCCCAATCCGCTCGAGGGTACCTGGCTGCTGACCCAGCTCTGCCGCTGGGGCTTCACGCCCCTGCCCAAGAACCGCCAGGAACTGCTGGCACGGGTCTACCGGCGCGATCTCTACGAACAGGCGATCGCCCAGGTCGGCTTCCCACCCCTGGCCCCCGGCCGTCGTGGCTTCCGTCTCTTCGATCGGGTCGAGTTCAACCCCGACCAGCCGCTGGACTACCTCCAGAGTCTGGCAATCAAGGCCCCGATTCAGGTGGCGGCCGTTCCTCTCACTCCTGCAGCCTGAGGTCCAGCCATGACCGTTTCCCTTACTCGTCCGGAGATCCCCGTGCAGACCGGCTTCCTGCAGTTCTCCCAGGTCGGCAAGACCTTCCACACCGCCCGCGGGCCCTTTGTGGCCCTCAAGGATATCGATCTCACCGTTGGCCAGGGCGAGTTCATCTGCGTTATCGGCCACTCCGGCTGTGGCAAGTCCACCTTGCTGAATCTGGTCTCGGGCTTTCTTCAGCCCAGTCACGGTAGCGTCACCCTCAAGGGAGAGCCGATTGTCGAACCCGGGCCCGATCGCATGGTGGTGTTCCAGAACTACTCTCTGCTGCCCTGGAAGACGGCCAAGGAAAACGTAGACCTGGCGGTGAAGGCAGCCCGGCCTGAGCTCCATGCCACCGAGCGGCGGCAGGTGGTGGAGCATCACCTGGAGATGGTCGGTCTGAGCGAGGCGATGGACAAGCGTCCAGCTCAGCTCTCGGGTGGCATGAAGCAACGGGTCGCGATCGCCCGGGCCCTGGCCATCCGCCCGGAGGTGCTGATCCTCGATGAGCCCTTCGGTGCCTTGGATGCGATCACCAAGGAGGAACTGCAGGAGGAACTGCTGGCCATCTGGCGCACGAGTCGTCCGACGGTGCTGATGATTACCCACGACATCGACGAGGCGCTGTTCCTGGCCGACCGGGTGGTGATGATGACCAACGGCCCCGCCGCCAGCATCGGTGAGGTGATGGAGATTCCCTTCGAGCGCCCCCGGGATCGGGAGAGTGTGGTCGAGGATCCCCGCTACATCGAACTGCGGGCCCGGGCCCTGGACTTCCTCTACCGGCGCTTCGCCCACGACGAGGATTAGCCCGCACCACCTCACCGCTGCTGCCGGAGTTCGTCAGGACTCCGGTTTTTCTATCCCTTACCCCGGCCGATCATGTCCGCGATGACTTCCACCCTCTGTCCCTACTGCGGCGTCGGCTGCGGTCTCAGCGTCAGCGAGGCCAAGGGCAGTTGGCGGGTGGTGGGCACCAAAGCCCATCCGTCGAGCCAGGGCATGGTCTGCGTCAAAGGCGCCACGGTGGCCGAGTCCCTGACGGAGAACCGGCTCACCCAACCCCTGTTCCGGGAGTCGCTGGAACACCCCTTCCGACCGATCAGCTGGTACGGAGCGCTCACCACGCTGACCGATCGCATCCGCCGGGTCCAGGCCGAACAGGGCAGCGACGCCATCTGCTTCTATGGTTCGGGCCAGTTCCAGACCGAGGACTACTACGTGGCCCAGAAACTGATCAAGGGCTGCCTGGGCACGAACAACTTCGACACCAACTCCCGCCTCTGTATGTCCTCGGCCGTGTCGGCCTACAGCCTCAGTCTCGGCAGCGATGGCCCACCCTGCTGCTACGAGGACCTGGATCTGACCGATTGCCTGTTCGTCATCGGCAGTAACGCCGCCGAATGCCACCCGATTGTCTTCAACCGCTACCGCAAGCGCCATAAACAGGGCGGCACCACCCTGATCGTGGTCGACCCGCGCCGCACCGAGACCGCCGAGGCTGCCGACCTTCACCTGGCGATTCGCCCCGGCAGTGATGTGGCCCTGCTCAATGGCCTCGGTTGGCTGCTGCGGCAGGCCGGAGTCTTCGACGAACGGTTCATTGCCGACCACACCACCGGCTTCGAGGACTGGTGGAGCGTGGCGCGGCACTACGACCCCCAACGCACGGCCGAACTGACAGGGCTGACGGTTGGGCAGCTGCAGGAGACGGCGGCGGCGATCGCCCGCGCCGAGCGCTGGCTGTCGCTCTGGTCCATGGGGGTGAACCAGTCCACCCAGGGCACTGCCAAGGCCACCAGCCTGATCAACCTGCACCTGCTCACCGGCCAGATCGGCCACCCCGGTGCCGGGCCCTTTTCGCTCACCGGGCAGCCCAATGCCATGGGGGGTCGGGAAACCGGCGGCCTCTCGCACCTGCTGCCGGGCTACCGCAAGGTGATTGACCCCCGGCACCGGGCCGAGGTGGAAGCGGTCTGGCAGTTACCCCTGGGCAGCATCAGCCCCGAACCCGGCCTGAAGGCCTGGGAGATGATCGAAGCCTTGGAACAGGATCGGGTCGGTCTGCTCTGGATTGCCGCCACCAATCCGGCGGTCAGTCTGCCGGACCTGACGCGGGCCCAGGCGGCGCTGCGGCGATCGCCCTTCACGGTCTACCAGGACGCCTACTCCCCGACCGAAACCGCCGCCTACGCGCACCTGCTGCTACCTGCGGCCCAGTGGGGCGAGAAAACCGGCACGATGACCAACTCCGAGCGCCGGGTCAGCCTCTGTCAGGCCTTCACCCGACCCCCGGGTACGGCCCGTGCCGACTGGGAAATCTTTGCGGCTGTCGGGCGGGGGCTGGGGTTCAGCCGCCAGTTTGCCTTCCGCAGCAGTGCGGAGGTCTTCGACGAATATCGTCAGCTCACGGCCGGACGGGTGTGCGACCTCAGCGGTCTCAGCCATGCCCTGCTCGCCGAGCATGGTCCCCAGCAGTGGCCGTTTCCACCCGGCGATTCCCCGACCACGTCCAGCAAACGGCTGTACGAGGACCACCACTTCCCCCATGCCGATGGTCGGGCCCAGCTAATCGGCAGCCATGAACGCGGGCTGGCGGAACCGCCGGATGAGGACTTCCCGCTGGTGCTGACGGTCGGTCGGGTCTACGGTCACTGGCACACCCAGACCCGCACCGGGCGGATTCCGAAAATCGCCAGACTCTACCCGGAACCCTTCGTGGAGATTCACCCCCGCGATGCGGCCCGGATGGGGGTGAGCGAGGGCGATCGCATCACGATCCAGTCACGCCGGGGCCAGGGCTGCTTTCCAGCCCGCATCACGGCCATCGTGCCCCCGGGTCTGCTGTTTGTCCCGATGCACTGGGGTGCGCTCTGGGGCGAGGAGACTGAAGCCAATGCCCTTACCCATCCCCTGGCCTGTCCCATCTCCGGTGAGCCGGAGCTGAAGGCCTGTGCGGTCAGAGTCTGCCACTCTTAGCTCCCAAGGTTGGAGCAGGGATGGGCCTGCTAGCCAAGGTGATGGTTGAATTTCAGACCCAACCCGGTAGGGCTTGCAGTAGTTCCTGCCACTCGCGCCGCAGCCGGTACCTGCGGATTCGCTGCACAGCGACCCAGGCCCCCAGGGGAAAGCCATCCGGTGCCTGGTAGCCCTGGGGTGGTGCGGCATGGCCCGACTGGGCGACGTAGGCCTGCAGATAGTGGTAGCCCTGCTGCCAGCGTTCCGTGGCCGGATCCCAGGACCACCCCGGCAGCGCCTCCAGCCGTCGACGATAATTGGCATCCAGAAACCAGCGGGATGCCCGTTGCACAGCCACCCACTCCCCCAGGCGGTAGCCATCAGCGCTCCGGTGAGCCTGCAGCGGTTGAGCATAGCCGACCTCACTGACGTACGTCCGCAGCTGTCGGAAGCCCTCCTCCCAGCGGTCGGCGGTCGGGTCCCAGGTCCACCCTGGCAGCGTCTCCAGCAGTTCCTGCCACTCGCGCCGCAGCCGGTACCTGCGGATTCGCTGCACAGCGACCCAGGCCCCCAGGGGAAAGCCATCCGGTGCCTGGTAGCCCTGGGATGGTGACGCATGGCCGCAGCCCTGCACGTACTCTCCCAGTCGCTGAAAACCGCTCTGCAGATCCTTCAGCTTGCCAGGCCATAGGAAACGTGCCGGGTATCCGAGGGACATCGGTCGTAGTCGCTTGGCGAGGAGAGACTGTACCCCCTGGCGATATCCCCTGATCACACTGAGACCTCACCCACCACCACGAGGGAAATTGTTTATGGTTCCCCAGGCTTCAGCTTGACATGAGATGACCGTGGAACAGCCTCACCCACCGGTTCCCAGGACAGGCCCGAACAATGCGAAAAAAACTCCGGGATTTCACGGCACACGCTAGGGTGGAGGCATTCAAGTAACACGGCTGTGAAAGCTGCTGGGACACCGGACGTCGGTCCCAGGCCAAGGAGAAACCATGATTAGACACGCCGATATCTGGGACATCGCCGCTACAGGTGCAGTTCGGCCCATCGCCCCGATCCAGTACGCTGCCGATCACAAATCCGCCCAGTTCAAGGGCCATTTCTACGGCACCGAGCGCAAAGGCGAGGTGGGCCATTTCATCGCCCGGGAATCCGCTGAGGGTGACCTCCGCCTCCATCTGCTGGATTAATCCCCGGTCCGGCCCATCGACTGGGCACGCCGGTTGACGGTACCGTTCGGGAACCCTCTCCAGTACGCTCCGGGCGTTGCCCATGTCTGCTCCATCTCCCCTGCGCCCCCGGTGGCAGCGTGGTCTGTCGCGCTGGGGTGTCGTATTGGCGCTGGTTCTGGCAGGGGCTGCCCTGGCGTGGTTCTGCCGACCGACGCCCCCCCTGAGACTGGCCATGGTTGATTGGCCCGCCTACGAATACCTCTGGCTGGCCAGGGCCCGGGGGCTGACGCAGCAGGCTGGGGTTGACCTGCAGATCCAGCGTTATCGCAACACCCAGGAGCGGCGGCAGGCCTACCAGACCGGCAGGGCCGATGCGATCGCCATCGATTCGGTGGATCTGCTCACCCTCTGCGCCCAGACTCCAGTTCGCTGTCCGACGGTAGTGGTGATGCTGGATCAATCCGAGGGGGGAGATGCGCTGCTGGCCCCCGCTCGCATCGCCAATCTCGAAGCCCTCAGCGATCGCCGGGTGGCGGTGGAACCGGGTCCTCTGGGACGGTATCTGGTCGGCCGGGCTCTGGAAATGCAGGGGCTGCCGCCCTACCGCTGGCCCGAGTTCCGGGTGGCCAATTTCGATCAGTTTCCCCAGTTGCTGCGACGGGGCGAGGTGGATGCCGTTGCCACTTACCCTCCCACCACCATCCTGCTCCAGCAGCAGTTCACGCTCAGACCCCTGTTCACCAGCGCCGAGATTCCCGGTGAAATCGTGGACGTGCTGGCGATCGCTCCCAGGTGGCTGGAGGAGCATCCGGAACAGGTGTCGGCCCTGGTGCGCAGCTGGCAGGCCGCGGTGCAGCTGGATCGGCAGGAACCGGCCAGCAACGGCCGGATGATGGCCTGGCAGGAGAACATCAGCAATATCGAAACCTTCCGCCTCAGCCAGCGGGGGATCCGCATCCCCAACTGCATTGAGCAGTATCCGTTCCTCAGCGATGGTCATCTGCAGGCAGCTCTGGAGCGGATCCGCCATACTCTGGCCGAGCAGGACCTGTTGCCGGACAACAGTCCCCTGCCACCGATTGCCAACTACTGCAACATCCCACCCGAGGAGTGAGTGTGGCCTGACGCCGAGTTCGGAACGGCGTTGGGGATCAGCCCAAGGCGGTCCGGAGGCGATCCAGATGCTGGGCCAGTCCACCCGTCTCCAGCAGCGACTGTGCCCGGGCCAGACCCGCTTCCAGATTGGTGGCCAGCCCCAGTTGCCAGAGGTAGACCCCACCATTCCACAGCAGCCCGGGGCGGAGTACGGAATCAGTACCGGCGAGCAGTGATTGCGCCTGCCGCTGCCAGGTTGCCGTATCGGTCCAGGTAACTTCCGCGCCCCCCAGCTGGTGGTCACGGGCATGGAGAATCACCCGTTCCCAGATTTCCAGCTCCTGACGCCCCAGAATCACCGCCCGATCCCGGGGCAGTTCAGGGCTGCCTTCGAGACCCTTGGCCGTCAGAAAGCAGGACTGCCCCTGCTGGCTCAGGGCATCGCGGATCATTCCTTCGGTGGGGGGATGGACAAAGCCACTCACCACCCAGGCCGCATCGGAGACCGGGCAGAGCATCAGTTCCGTGGTTGCCAGCGGCGGTCGCTTACCCAGTTCCTCCCGGTAGCCGTTCACCACCTCAGCGGCGGGCAGAACCTCGGGTTGATGCAGTTGGGCAATGCCGACCTGGGCCAGGGTGTGATTGAGCGTGGCGATCGCCCGTCCCCGCCAGTTCACGCCCAGCTGATCCCAGAGTTCGATCAGGGGCACCCCGGATTTGGTGGCCACCCGGCCACTGCCGTGGAGTACCACGGGTTGACCGGCCGCCGCCAGCAGCAGGGCCAGTAGCGGTCCGAGGGGCGCCGTCCGGCTACGGCCATCGTAGGGATAGCCCAGAACCACCGCCCCTCGGCTCAGTCCCTGGCCGTTCAGAGAGGGCAGATGCCGACGGTAGGTATCCAGAAAACCTGCCAATTCGACGCCCGTCGGGCGCCGGATGCGGTGGGCAATCAGGAAGGCACCGATCTGGGCCGGGGTGGCGCTGCCATCCCAGATCAGGGCCAGGGCTTCCGCCGCTTCCGCCCGGCTCAGTTCCTTGCCGGTATGCGGACCACTGCCGACCTTCTTCAGCAGTTCCCGAAAACGTACGCTCATCACAGCCGCAGCAGAAAATCCGATTTTCGCATTCCGGCCGTCTGCTCGACCGACCCTAGAGGCCGTAGGCCTTGCGCAGGCGGGGGGGCATCTTCTCGAAGGAGGCGATCGCTTCGGTCGGGCAGAGGGCAACCGCCTGCTCTCCCACCTTCTCCATCACCTGGGACTCCTGGTTACCGGCAATCATCAGGGCGAAGGCCTCATTCCGGGCGACCAGCTCTGCCATGGCCCGGAACATCCCAACATCGAAGCGATCGCCGGCCTTGATGCGCTGGCAGATCAGCTGGGACAGGTCCCTGGTGATCTGCGGATCCTCGTTTCCGGCCTGGACCGGCAGGACGGGAGCCAGACTCAGACCAGCCAGCAGGAGGAGCATCGGGCGGATACGCATCGCAAAACCTCGCAGCAGCAGCCCCACAGGCTGTCGATGTCGTTCAGCATACGTCCGCTTAACCGGAATAATCCGGGAACGGACCGAGTCTCCGGAGACCCTGAATCCTCAGGACGTCACCGCCTCCAGGCGCAATGGTTGCCAGGGTTGCGGCTGCAGGACCCGAGTCGGGAGCCCCGCCTCGGTACAGCGCTCCTGTAACTGACTGGGCTGGTCGTCCTCCCGCAGCAGCTTCGTCAGCAAGCCGCTGTAGGTGAGATCGCCCCCAGCCCCCGTGGGCAGCAGAAAGCGGGGCTGCAGTAGCTCTGCGGCCCGCAGGGCCAGCTGTTCACCCTCAAGGCGGCTACCGAACACCGTCCGCACATTCAGAGCGGGGCTGAGCACCACATCCACCGGAGTCTGGGCGGCGAGACTGTCCCGGTGAACGCCGTGGGGCTCGTGATACAGGCTGAAACCGGATACGGTGTCCCGCAGGATGTAGGCATTGCCCATCGCCTTCAATCCTTCCGGGGAACCGGCGATCGCCCGGATTGTGACCCGCTCACCCAGGCAGACCTCATCGCCATCCGCAAGGGCGGTCACGGACCGATAACCCAGCCGGGTAGCCAGAGCTGCGGCCTTGGGGGAGCCCATGACAGGAATGGACCGATCCAGGGCTTTCAGTGTCGGAGGGTGGGCATGGTCCGGCAGCCCCTGGGACAGCAGGATCAGATCGATGTTCGCGGGGATCTCCCGGGGCTGGTTGCGTTGGGCTTGGAAGAACCAGCCGCCGTTGCCGAACTGGAAAGGCCCCACCAGCCAGGGATCCAGCAGAATCCGCTGGTCCGCCAGTTCGATCAGCCAGGAACCGTTGTCGAGCCAGGTCAGTTGCATCGGATTCAGGGGCGATCGCTGGCCGTATGGTGGCACAGCGGCCGGGCGCGGTGCGGCCGCAAAAAAAGCGGCGACCCCGGGGAGTCGCCGCTGCTGCTGAGGAGGAGAGACAGTCGG
The DNA here is from genome assembly GCA_963923365.1 of uncultured bacterium. Taxonomy (GTDB): domain Bacteria; phylum Cyanobacteriota; class Cyanobacteriia; order Synechococcales; family Synechococcaceae; genus CAWUMD01. The sequence goes on along the minus strand of CAWUMD010000028.1, from coordinate 5,058 downwards.
TGCGTTCAGTCGGCGCTGGGGGTGTCAGCGCTGGGGACATCCAGACGCAGCTTCACCACCTTCTTCAGATCCGGATCCTGCTTGGGCAGGGTGATGGTCAGGAGCCCGTCGGCAAAGGCAATGCCAGCCTTCGCCGCCTTGACCCTGACCGGGAGCTGTAGCGTGCGCTCGAACCGACCGCTGCGGCGATCGCTGTAGAGTCGCTTCACCCCACCAGCCAGGGGAGTCTGGGGGCGATCGCCGCGCAGCGTCAACCGCTCGGCGGTTGCTTCCACCTCCAGGCTGGCGGGATCCAGCCCGGGGAGTTCCACACACACCACCAGGCTGTCATCGGTAGCCAGAACCTCCAGAGCAGAACCCTGGCCGGTCCGGACCTCGACATTTTCCAGCGTGTTGTAGAGCAAGCTGTTCAGGGCGGCGATTTCGCGGTCGAAGGAATTGCGGACGATGGCCATGGCGTTTCGCCTCATGAAGTGCCGATGAGCCCACAGTAGAGGGAGCATTGCCGGGCTCGGGTTCGGTGTTCGCCACCCCTACCGGGGGGATCTCCCACCGCACCGTCAGGGGTGGAAACCCGTCTGCCGGAGTTCGGTTCCGGCCCGCCTACCCAGCCCGGGTCAGGGTTTGGCCATCAGGGTAGCTCCCGAGCCAGCCCACCGCTGCTGCCCGGAAGCTGCATCGGTTTGCGGCTTACGATTGCCGCTCGCGGTCGTCGCCAACCCGGAAACGTGGGAGGGCCACAATAGAGGTTGATCAAGCGACCTCGGAGCCTGTCCCCTGACCGTCGATCGTCCCCGCAAGCAGGGCCTGCGCCCGACCCCGGAAACCCTGGCCTGGGCTGAACAGACCTGGCTCGACCGACGCTGGCAGGGGTGGCTCAGTCGCCCACCCGGGATCCATCACTGGGATATGAGCCTGAGCATCTTTGCCGGGTTCCGCTTTCCTCGGGGGGTGAGCACCCAGCGCGGGGTGCTGTGGGAAGCGCTGGAGGAGGGTGACGAACTCGAGGACGTGCGAATCACAACCACCGGAGTCCTCCGCCCGGGACCGACGCGGCAGCCCCGGTTCGTAGTTCAGGATGTAGCCTTCCAGGGCAGTGATGGTCGCTGGCGGGTGGAGGAGCATGCGATCACCAGCCTGCAGTTGGGACGCCCGGGGGCGGAAGCCCTACAGGACCTGTTCCGTCAGGGAGGCCGGAAGCTCCGGCTGCCGCGGGTGCAGCTATACCCCTACGGGGATGCGATGGTTTCCTTCCGTCCGGATCCCCAGACCTATCGGGCGATCGAACCGCTGGCGGACTACTGACACCCCGCCCCGAAACGTCAGGCCTCAGGATTGTGAAGAATTTGTTACAGTTGTCAGCCTGGCAGAGCACTCAACCGCTCTCCTATATCGAGAAGATGTCGCCGCTCCGGCAACGGGGCGGTTTTTTTGGGGGGCCGCAGCTTCCTCCTCCGTTCCAGGGTCGGGGGCAGCCGTATCCCGCTTCCGGAAGGTTTGTGAAGCGCACGCACCACGACAGGGCTGGCTGACTATGCTGGGGGCCACGTCCGTTCCGGATGAGTTCTACCGCTGACCTTCGGCATCCCCGGAGGTTTTTTCTTGGGCAAAACCCCTACCGTAGGCGTTCCGTGACAGCCAGGGCCGAGGCGATCGCCCCTTCGTGCAGGCCATCGCCCAGGTAGGCACCGACGAACCAGGTGTGGCGATCGCCGTTGATCGCCGCAATCCATGGCCGTTCCCGCAGGGCCTGCACGGTATAGAGCGGGCTGTGGTGGTGGAAGCGCTGAATGACCCGCCCGGGCTCCAGTTGATCCTCCAGCCGCATGACGATGCCGTAGTGCGGGTCGCAGGGCAGGGCACAGATGCGGTTGAGTGCGGCGTTGTAGCCCCAGTCGCCATTGCTGGGAAAGAAGTCGAATTCCGCCTCGTGCCGGAGGCGGTGACACTTATAGATTCGCCGATCGCAGTGCAGCACGGTTGTGGCGTAATTGGCCCGCCAGGGACTGAACCCCCGTTGCTCCTCGGGACTGGGATCGGTGAGGATCCGCAGTACCTGATCCGGTGGTACCGCCAGCACCAGCTGGTCGAACTGCTGCAGCCACTGGCTCCCCTGTCGAAGTTCCACACCATCGGATCGTCGTCGGGCGTGGAGCGTGCCGCAGCTGAGCTGAACCTCACCGCCGAACCGCGCCAGCATTCGTTCCATGTAGCGGTATACCCCACCGGGAATCCGCAACCAGTCGCAGAACAGGTACTCCCGCAGCACCGGCACCGCCAGCTGGGCCGGGAAGCCCGCCACGCTGTGCAGCGGCATCGAGAAGGCGTAGGAGATCAGCAGTTTCAGCCACAGGTGAAGGCCGCGATCGCCGGGTAGTAGCTCCTCCAGAGTCCGGTCGCTCAGACTCTCGGGTCGATAGCCTTGCCAGCGCCACCAGAGGGGAAGCGACCGCAGCTCCAGCAGTCCGAAGCGCAGCGACTGCCAGAGCCAGTCTGGCCCCTGGAATTCCTGATCGATACGCGTCTGGGAGTAGTAAGGTGCACCGCGGTTAGGAAACAGACCGGAGCCAATCACCACCGGTTCCAGGGTGATGTTCAGTTCTGCCATCAGTTCCCGGAAACGGTGGAAGCGGTGGGGAAACTCGATCACGCCACCCTCGAGCACCAGGGACAGGTGCGGGTCTGCGGCCGGGATGTTGCGGTTGAGAGTGCAGACATGGCCCCCCAGGCGGGGCTGCTGCTCGAACAGGCTCACCTGGTGGCCCTGGCGGTCGAGCCGGTAGGCGGTGGTCAGGCCACTGGCTCCACCGCCGATGACGGCAATCTTCATCGTCCGGTCCTCCTGATGTCGACCTCATGCTGGTCCAACCCGATCCCCCGTCAGCTGTTGGTAGAGATGGGCACCGGTCCAGAAGGTCCCGGCGAACCCCGGATAGCCTGAGGAGGCATTGCAGAAATGGAAGTGGGGGAGGCCACTGTAATGGGTGAGGCGACCCGCACCGAATTGCGCAGGGGTCAGGCTGGAGCCGTAGGAATTACCCGCCGGGCAGCCGCAGAAGCGTTCGTTGGTGGTCGGCGTACCACTCACCTGCAGCACCAGATGCTGGCGCAGGTTGGGAATGTAATGGGCTTCCACCGAATCGAGCAGGGCATCGAGGACAGCCTGCTTCTGCTGTCGGTAGGCGGACCGATCCCGCTCCCGCAGATCCCGGAAATAGTCGTAGTTCGCCACGGTCAGCAGATCCAGCAGCTGGCAGTCGGGCGGACAGTCCCCACTGTCCGCCGACTGCAGACTGGGTGAGGCCAGGGCGTAACTGGGGCGGCGATAGTCCTGCTGTCCATACATCCGGGCAAAGCAGGTGTTCAGGTCGGGGTCATCGCTGTGGAAGATGTTCCAGCGGCCGAGGCCGTAATCCCGCAGATCCAGCCCCTTCACCACCAGGTAGGCTGCGAAGTTGGAAGGGGAGTAGTCGTAGCGCAGTTGCCGTTGCACGGCGTGGGGGAACTGCTCCCAGCCGATCATCGCGGCGGCGTGCTGCGGGTCGAAGTTGCAGACGATCTCTCCGGCTGCGAAGCACTGCCAGGACTGACGTTCGCCGCCTCCGGCCAGCACCGCAACAGGGCGATCGCCCTCCATCTCGAACGCCCGCACCGGCATTCGCGTCAGCAGGGTTCCTCCGCTCCCGGTGATCACCCCCACCAGGGCATCGATCACTGAGGAGAACTGCTGACGGGGCACCCAGGCCCCGGCCTGGTACCCGGTGAACAGCGCGACCCAGGCCAGCCAGGCCAGTTGGTTCGGCGGCAGCATGAAGTCAGGCCATTGCAGAGCCAGCAGGGTCTGTGCCGCCGGGGGGAGTCCGCAGGCCTCGAAAACCTGCTGCAGGGTCAGGTGCTGCCTGCGGGCCATCCGCACCAGGGCGGGGAGCCGTGGCAACCAGCCCCGCCAGGGAATCGGCGGGGTCAGGGATTGCAGATCCCGGCGGCTCTGCTCGACCAGAGCCAGAAACCGGGCGATTGCCCAGGCAGCCTCCGGGAAAAGAGTCACCAGCCGTTGTTCCAGCAGCCGCGGGTCGGCAGGGATGTCGAGGCTGTAACCGGGCATGCGCATGTGGTCGAAGCCGAGTGGGTCGAGCCGTGCGAAGCCCACCTTCCCGCCCAGGCCCAGGTGCTGCAGTACCTGATCGACCGATTCCCCCGGACCGCACCCCCAGACGTAGTGCAGTTGGGCATTGAAGCGGTACCGACCCGCGAGGGTGAAGGTATGCCCGAAGCCCCCCGGGCGATCGTGGGCTTCCAGGATGGTGACCCTGCTGCCACGGTGGGCCATCAGAGCCGCGAACACCAGCCCCGCCAGGCCACTGCCCAGCACCAGCACCTCCTGCGATCGCCCCACATAACCCTCCCGGGGCCCGGCCCAACCCTGTGCCCCCAGTCTTGACCGGGTTGGCCGTAATGACGGTGGCGATCGCCACCGGGGCTCAACTCTTTACACGGACTGTGAGACTGACGGCGCGGGCCCGAACCCGAACCACTGAGGATGCCGTGCTGGGGACGGGGTCCCAATCGCCCCGACAATGGAACAGTCGTCTGTGAAGCCCACTCATGGAGTCGACCGTCAACCACCATCGGCTGCTCTGTCGCTGGCTGCGTCAGATGCGGCGGCAGCGGCCATGGTCTGTGGCCGAACTGCAACAGCAGAGCGGGCTGTCGGCAGAACGCCTGCGCCAGATCGAGGCGGGGATCGTCTCGCCCCTGGATGAGGAACTGGAGGCCCTGGCGATCGCCCTCGATCTCGATCGTTCCCAGCTGCAGGCGCTGCTGCCCCGGGCCCGTCGCGACTATCTGCGCGGACGGGCACTGGTGCGGGAACTGCTGCGTGCCCGGCTGGATCTGCGCCTGAGTGCGGCAGCGATGGAGCAACGCATCGGCCTGGAGCGGGGGCTTTACCTGGAAATCGAGTTGGGGGAGCGGTTGCCCAGTCCGCTGGAGGCGGAGGCAATCGCCCGGGTGCTCGGTGAGGATGGTCGTTACTGGCTGACCTGCTGCACCCGGGCA
>CAWUMD010000027.1:0-15589 GCA_963923365.1 uncultured bacterium | reverse complement strand
GGCAACTCCGCCAGCAGGGTGCGCAGCAGGGGCCCATCCCCCCCGGTCAGCACCCCTACAGCCCCCGGAGCCTGGGCCCACCAGTCGTTCAGGTAATCCCGCAACGTCGCCCGCAGACCGTAGAGCAGCCCACTGGCGATCGCCCCGGCCGTATCCAGCGCCCAGCGCGGCGGTAGGTCCGTGACGCTCACCTCCGGCAGGGCTGCCGTGCCCTGGTCGAGGCTGCGCGCCTGCAGGGCCAGCCCCGGCAGAATCGCCCCCCCGCTCAGGGTGAAGGACTGCTGCGCCGCCGTCAGGGTGAGGGCCGTGCCGCCATCAATCACCAGCACCGGCCAGCCGTAGGTGACTCCGGCAGCCAGCAGGGCCAGGGCCCGATCCAGCCCCAGGCTGGGGTAGAGCCCCCGCAGCGGCACATCGTCCAGAGACAGGAGGCGAATCGCCTCATCCCCGGGCAGACAGGCGGTCTGGGCAGGCACCACCGAAGCCACCGTCAGGGGCAGCTCGGCAGACTGGTGGAGGGGCGATCGCCCCAGCCAGTCCCGCAGTTGCGGCCCACTCAGCTCGGTCTCGAAATGGGGACACTCCCAGCGTTGCTGCACCTGATCGTCCTGCCAGAGCACCCAGTGCAGGCGGGAGTTGCCGATGGCGAGAAACAGCTGGACGCCCATCGGCATACCCCACGGAATTACGGCAGGATTATAGGGAATCCGTCCGGAGGCTCGTCCATGGTTGCCACCGCTCCCCGTCTGACGCTTCAGGTTGCCGAGATCGGCCCGGAGACCCGGACCATCCGCTCCCTCGACTGGGATCGCAGCCGCTTCGATATCGAGTTCGGCCTCCAGAACGGCACCACCTACAACGCCTTCCTGATTCGGGGCGAGAAGACCGCCCTGATCGACACCAGCCACGAGAAGTTCCGCGACCAGTGGCTGGCCCAGCTGCAGGAGCTGGTCGATCCGACGGAAATCGACTACCTGATCGTTAGCCACACCGAACCCGACCACAGCGGTCTGGTGGGGGATGTCGTCGCCCTCAACCCCGACGTGGTGGTCTGCGGCTCCAAGGTGGCGCTGCAGTTCCTCAGCAACCAGATTCACCGTCCCTTCCAGCAGCGGCAGGTGAAGAGCGGCGAAACACTGGATCTGGGCCTGGGGCACGTCCTGGAGTTTCTCAACGCTCCCAACCTGCACTGGCCGGACACGATCTTCACCTACGACCCGAAGAGCGAAATCCTGTTCACCTGCGATGCCTTCGGCCTCCATTACTGCTCGGATCCGACCTTCGATGAGGATCTGGGGGCGATTGAGGAGGACTTCGCCTTCTACTACGAATGCCTGATGGCGCCGAATGCCCGCAGTGTCGTCGGTGCCCTCAAGCGCATGGACCAGCTGCCCGCCATCAGCACCATCGCCGTCGGCCACGGGCCGCTGCTGCGCCATAACCTGACGGAACTGGTCAACCGCTACCGCCAGTGGAGCGGGGCCCGACAGGCCAGTCAGACCACCGTAGCGGTCTGCTACTGCAGCGACTACGGGTTCAGCGATCGCCTCTCCCAGGCGATCGCCCGGGGCATCACCAAAACCGGCATCGCCGTGGAGATGGTGGATCTGCGGGCGGCCGACCCCCAGGAGCTGATGGCCCTGGCGGGCAGTTGCCAGGGGCTGGTGGTGGGCACGCCTCCCGCTGCGGACCGCGACGGCATCCGACTGGCGTTGAACACCATTCTCGGGGCGGTGCACGAGAAGCAGAGCATCGGGGTCTACGATGCCTTCGGCGGCAACGACGAACCGATCGATACGCTGCTGACGGACTTCCGCAATCTGGGGCTGCACGTCGCCTTCCCGCCCATCCGGATCCGTGACGTCCCGACCGAAGCGGACTATCAGCTCTGCGAGGAATCCGGGACCGACCTGGGCCAGTGGCTGGGTCGCGATCGCACGATCAAGCAGATGAAGTCCCTGGACCATGACCTGGACAAGGCACTGGGGCGGATCAGCGGCGGTCTGTACATTGTCACGGCCCAGCGCAGCGCAGTGAAGAGCGCCATGCTGGCTTCCTGGGTCTCCCAGGCCAGCTTCCAGCCTTTGGGTCTGAGCATCGCCGTCGCCAAGGACCGGGCCATCGAGTCGTTCCTGCAGGTCGGCGACGAGTTCGTCCTGAATGTGCTCGAGGAGGGCAACTACCAGCCGCTGATGAAGCACTTCCTCAAGCGCTTCCCGCCGGGGGCCGACCGGTTCGAGGGCATCGATACCCTCACCGCCACCAACGGCGGGCCGATTCTGGCGGATGCTCTGGCCTATCTGGAATGCCGGGTGCTCAGCCGCATGGATGGCCACGATCACTGGCTGGTCTACGCCGAGGTCACCCGGGGTAAGGTGGCCCGTCAGGAGGGACGGACCGCGGTGCACCACCGCAAGGTCGGCAACCACTACTAGCTGATGCGCATTCTGCTGGTCGATGACGAAACGGCGCTGACCGAGCCCCTGGGGCGGGTGCTGCGCCGGGAGGGCTACACCGTCGACGTGGCCGAGGACGGAGCCAGGGGCCGCCAGCTGGCAACGTCCCAGCCCTACGACCTGCTGATCCTCGACTGGATGCTGCCGGAGTGTTCGGGGGTGGATCTCTGCCGGGAACTGCGACGGCAGGACCGCCGCACGCCGGTGCTGTTCCTGACGGCCAAGGATACGGTGGATGACCGGGTGGAGGGTCTTGACGCCGGAGCAGATGACTACCTGGTCAAACCCTTTGAGCTCAAGGAACTGCTGGCCAGGGTGCGGGCCCTGCTGCGGCGATCGCCCAGCCCCGAGGGCAGCGAGGTTCAGCCACCCCTGACCGCCCATGACCTCAGCCTGGATGTGGGAAATCAGGTGGCGACCCGAGCCGGACGGGTGATTGAGCTCTCGGAGAAGGAAACCCAGCTGCTGACGCTGCTGATGCAGCAGCCGGGGCAGATCCTCAGTCATGACGAACTGCTCGGTCGTGTCTGGGGCAGCCATCCCCCCGGCAGCAATGTGCTGGCGGCTCAGATCCGGCTGCTGCGACGCAAGATCGACGCCAGTGGTGAGACGCCGCTGATCCTCAGCGTGTACGGTAAGGGCTATCGCTTCGCCCCAACCCCATGAGTTTCTCGGTTCAGCGTCTCCCTGCCCTGCAGGACAACTACATCTGGCTGCTGGTCACGCCCGAGGGCAGCGCAGCCGTGGTCGATCCGGCGGAGGCGGAGCCGGTACTGAGGGCGCTGCACGACCAGGGACTGCACCTGAGTGCCATCCTCAACACCCACCACCACGGCGATCACGTCGGCGGTAACCGGACGCTGCTGGACCACTTCCCCGAGGCGACGGTCTACGCCAGTCGCGAGGACCAGGGTCGGATTCCCGGGCAGACGGTGGCGCTGGTCGGTGGCGATCGCCTCCAGTTCGGGGGCCGCGAGGCCGAGGTCTTCTTTGTGCCGGGTCACACCCGCGGCCACATCGCCTACCATTTTCCGGCGGTGGGGGAGGCCACGGCCCATCTGTTCTGTGGCGACACGCTGTTCGCCGGGGGCTGCGGCCGTCTGTTTGAAGGCACGCCGGAGCAGATGGTGAGCAGCCTGGAACAGTTCCGGCAGTTGGCGGATGACACCTGGGTGCACTGCGCCCACGAGTACACCCTGGGCAATCTGCGCTTTGCCGTCACGGTCGAGCCGGAGAATGTCGCGCTGCAGCAGCGGCTGCAGGAGGTGACCCGGCGGCGGGCCGAGGAGCAGCCGACGGTACCGTCTCACCTGGGTCAGGAAAAGGCGACTAATCCGTTCCTGCGCTGGGACCAGCCGACGGTGCTGCAGGCCATGGAAACCGAGGATCCGCTGCGCAGCTTTGCCCGACTGCGGGGCAAAAAGGATCTGTTCTGAGGGCGGGAGTACCGCGCGGCGGCGTGGTCTCGGTGAGCGGTCCCGGGCGGGGTTTGCAGCGACGGGGCCAGTCGGTGTAAGGTATCTGGGTCCGGGCGATTAACTCAGCGGTAGAGTGGGTGCCTTACAAGCACTAAGTCGGGGGTTCAAATCCCTCATCGCCCATACAACCAATGCATAGCAGATGGCTCCGTAGTCTTAGGACGGGCGAGCCCAGCCGGATGGGGTTCAGCTAGGGTCGCCGTCCGCATCCAGACTCCTGCCCAGAGACCGGTTTCGAGGGGGGATCACCCACCTCTGGATCCTCGATGAGATCCGTGACGTGACACTGTCCCTGCTGGCGACAGGATCGAAGGCGTTCTTCCAGGGGTTGATCCGCAGTCTTCAGACCCGATCGCAGGGGTCAGCCTCCGGACCCGGGGAACGGGTCGTTCAGGCGCTCAGGGTATCCAGCTGCAGAAAGAGCGAATCCCGACGGCGGGAGATCTCCGCCCCGGACAGATCGTCCGACCACTCGCCACTGATCACCAGGAACCAGTCTCCATCCCGCTGATCGAGGTGCACCTCACTGTTGAGGACCTCCTCAAAACCGGAAACCGTGGCCCGGGTCTGGGTCAGACTCTCCTCGAGATTGGCAGTCCGTTGGCCAGTCAGTTTCAGACGCAGCTCAAACCGGTTCTGCGTCCGCTGGCTGTGGTTGGTGATCACTGAGGACGAGATCTGGGAGTTCGGCAACGACAACAGGGAACCGCTCTTGAGGCGAAGCGTCACCGACCGCATCCCGATGGACTCGATCACCCCATCGATCTGACCGGATTTCTGCGTGCCGATGGTGCATTTGTCCCCGACCCGCACCTGGCCATCCAACAGCAGACTGAAACCCTCCGAGATATCCCGGATCAGTTGCTGGGTCCCCAGGGAAATCGCCAGGGCCGGCACCGACGAGACTGCCAGCAGCGTCATCGAGGTCAGCCCCAGCGCCTGTCCGCCTTCCACCATCACCGCTGCCGCTGCCATCACGCCGCCGATGCGCAGAATCGTCAGCATCTGACCAGCCCCTTTGCGGCGCGTCCAGACCAGCTTCCCCTCGGCTACCCGCGATCGCCGCAGGGCCAGCTGCTGTCCCAGGGATTCAAACAGCAGATAGGTGATCGCCGCCACGCTCGTATAGACCATCAGGGTCTGGGCCACCGCCACCACCAGCTGATTGAAGCTGGTCAGGTTAATCCAGGTCGTACTGATATCCCCCCAGATCCCAATTAGGAAGGGGATCGGCACCAACCGGACTATCAGCAACCAATATCTCGAGGGGCGTATCTGGGTGCGGGTGCGCGCCAGACTGCCCTTGGCCTTCAGGATCAGCCACACCACCACCAGACCGAACAGCAGCGTCAACAGCAGCAGCAGCAGCCATTGGATATAGGACTGTCCCAGGAGTGGCGTATCCAGGAAGCTACGCACGGCCGGAGGCAGCAGCAGGTACAGCTTCGGGGGCACAATGCCGCCCGGATTGTAGGCCCAGTAAGTGTAGAAACTGTTGCCGTACTGTCGTCTCAGCTCCGGGTTGGGGACGAAGATGCGGTTGAACTCCGCCTCGACTGAGGCAACCGTGCGCGGGCTGAAGAGGAAGGAGGCATCCGTACATTCCTGACACTGCAGATCCCTTGCCGTCTGACTGGGGTTGGGCTGCGCCAGGGTGATATGCGTCTCGGGCAAGGTCCATCTGTGCAGCCCCAGACGACGCACCTCCTCCGTCGAAGGAGGGCTGATATCAGGCTGCTGGGCCAGTTCGTAGTTGACCAGCGGCTTCAGCCGCAGGACCACCCCGATCGCCATGTCATCCCGCAGCGCCTTGGGAACCTGACTGAGATCCAGGGTCTCCGAGGCCCGATTCAGCAAGTCCGAGGCCCGTTCAATCTGTTCCCGCACCGATGACGAGAAGAAGGGGCCCGGTTCTGCCATCCCCTCACGGATCGCGCCGCGGATCAGGTCCTCCGCCTCGTCCGTCGTCACCAGAAAGTTGAGCAGCGTCTGGCGGGGGCTGAAGCCGGGGATCGGCTTGAGCGGGTGGGTCCGCAGGTAGACGGCCTGCTCCCGCATCAGGTGGGGGTCCAGGGACGTTGCCGGCAGCGCGATCACCCCCCAGGCCACCAGCAGCGCCAGCACCAACACGTACAGTCGTCGCAGCCGGGGAAAACGGGGCATGGGCGAGCCTGGGCTTGTCAGAAGGAGCAGATAGTCAGCGTACAGGCCAGAACCAGCTGCCGAGAAGAGGAGCTCGCCGGAGCCGGCTGACAACCCGACAGGACCGGTCTTGCCGATTGCTTGCCGGAAACTGCTCGGCTCCTTACCGCTTTCTTCCCGTGAGCTTTACCACGCCTGCCTACCGTGAGGGTGTTCGAATTCAGAACACACCCATGGCTTCGATTCGCACCGCGCTGCTCTCCCTGACCGCGATCGCTTCCCTGGCCGCTGGCCTGCCCGCCATGGCCAGCAGTTCTTCACAGGCTCCGACCCACAAGGCCAGCAACACCCATCTGGTGGCCAGCTCCAACACCAGCAGCGCCACCAAGCCCGCCCACAGTTCCAAGAGCAGCAGCACCAAACCCAACACCAGCGTCAGCACCACCCCGACGGGCTCCACCAAGTCCACCAAGTCCAGCAAGTAACGCTCACCACTCGCCCCATCGGCGCCGGGAACGCCTCAGCCTCCCGGCGCTTTCTGTCGTGCGAGGAGCCCATCAGACGGAACTACCCGGCGGATGAAGGAATCCCGCAATTCCCCGAGGCGGCAGCAGGGGCTGATTCAGGATCGTAGTAGAGGGCTGAATGCCGGAGGAAGGGTGATGCTGAACCTGCCATGGGTGCTCAGATCCATCGCACTCCCCCTGCTGCTGGCAGCAGGAGTGCTCGCCGCTCCACTCCCGCTGGGCATCCTGCCCACCCGGGCCCAGGGCATGATGATGGGTCCCTCCGGCTACGGGGGGATGACGGGGCCTGCGGATCAACGCTTCATCGTGATGATGATCCCCCACCACGAGGGGGCGATCGCCATGGCAGAACTGGCCCTGACCCGGGCCCGACAGCCGCAGCTGCGGGCGCTGGCCCGACGCATCCAGGCCAGCCAGACCGAGGAGAACAGCCGGATGCGCAGCTGGTACCGCCAGTGGTTCGGCAGCGATGTTCCTGCCTGGAGTGGCAGCTATGGTCGGGGCTCCTATTCCGGGTGGGGCGGCTGCACAGACCGGGGCCCCGGTCGGGGAAGCGGTATGGGGATGATGGGCGCTACGGACCTGAACGGGCTGCGACAGGCCACCGACTTCGATCGGGCCTTTATCGAACAGATGATTCCCCACCACCGTATGGGCGTGATGATGGCCTCCATGGCCCTCGGGAATACCCAGCATCCGGAACTGGCCACGCTGGAACAGAGCATCATCCGCACCCAAACTGCGGAAATCGTCGAGATGGAGGAGTGGTATCGCACCTGGTACCCGTCCCGATAGCCGTCTTCCCCGGCCCTGATCCCAGGTAGCCCCGGCGAGGGCAGCGTCGGGATGGTTACAGTTCCCGCAGCGCCTGGGTCGCCTTCTCGGCTGCGGCGCGATTGCCCTGCTGGTTGAAGATGTCGCGGGAGCGTTCCAGATTGCTGCGGGCTTCCTCCACCCGACTACGGCCCTGGTAGCTCAGCCCCAGCAGATAGTAGGCCTCGCCATCCTGGGGATTGCGATCGATCGCATCCCTGAGGGCGATCGTCGCGCCCAGATAATCCCGCATCCGCAGCAGGGCGCGACCGTAGCGCAGGCGCGGTTGCGCCGCCTGCCGGTCCAGCTGAATCGCCTGTTTGAAGCAGGCCAGTGCCTCAGTCTGCTGCCCTAGGGCCTGGTAGATATCCCCTGCCAGCATCTGCACCTGGGCATTGCGGGGCTCCAGCCGCAGCCCCTGCTGCAGTTCTGCCCAGGCCGCCTTCGATTCCCCGAGTCCCAGCTGGGTCAGCGCCAGCAGCAGATGCACCTCGCCACTCTGGGGCTGGAGGCGCACAGCCCGGTTGAAGCCTTCGAGCGCCAGCGCGTAATCCCGCTGCTGGAGGGCCAGCCGCCCCATTGCCAGCCAGGGCTGATCGCTGGCCGCATCCTGCTGACTCCACTGCCGATAGAGGCCCAGGGCCTCGCCCCCCTGCCCCTGGCGTTGCAGCAGGGTACCCAGGCCCCGGTAGGCGTCGGCATCACGGGGGGCAAGCACCAGCACATCCCGGTAGAGTTGCACCGCCCCGGTGGCATCGCCGCGCAGACTGAGGACATGGGCCAGACCCAGACGGTAGTCAGGCTTGCGCGGGTCCAGACTGATCGCCTGGCGGAAGGCATAGTCGGCATCACTCAGCTGCCCGAGCTGACTGGCCAGGAAGCCGATCGCCCCGTAGAGCTCAGCGTTGCTGCGATCGATCGTCACCGCCTGCTGGTAGAGCTGCAGCGCTTCCGCCAGACGGTTATCCCGGGCCAGCTTGCTGGCCTGGGCAGCCCACTGACGACTCTCATCCGTGGTCTGGGCATGGATCGGCGACCCCGGCACCAGCAGGCCGACACCAAGGGCAAGCAGAACCAGGGAACGACGCAGGGGCATGGGAGCAGGGGTGAGGGCGATCGCAGCCCAGCATACCCCCTGGGCCGAACGACCGCCGAGGAACGCTCCGCGCTAACTGAGATGCAGCTGACTGTCCTCAATTCGAGCGATCGCCCCCACGGGCAGAGCCGCATTGCCGACGGCGTGGCCGAAGGGCAGGTTCGCCAGCACTGGCACCCCAAGGTCCGTCAACCGGTCCCGCAGCACCGCCTCCAGGGAGAAGCCAGGCCGATCCGGGTCCGGGTCGCAGAGGTCGAAACTGCCCAGGGCGATGCCCGCCACCTGGGCCAGGGCCCCTGTCATCCGCCAGTGGGTGAGCATGCGGTCGATACGGTAGGGCGCTTCGCCGACGTCCTCGATCGCCAGAATCGCGCCCTGCAGATCCGGCTGCAGCGGTGTGCCCAGCAGGTGGGTGGCCACCGTCAGGTTGCAGGGCAGAAGAGGTCCCCGGACAGTGCCCGGCACCCAGGTCTCCCCGGCCAGGGGCGGCAGCGATCGCCCTTCCACCAGATCAAACAGCCGCTGCTGAAGCTCCGGGGGTTCCGAGGCCAGGGTGATCAGCAGCGGCCCATGCACGCCCCCGCCCTGACCGTGGGCCACCTGGGCCCAGAGCAGACTGGTGATATCCGAAAAGCCGACCAGCCATTTCGGGGGTGCCTGAGTTGGCCAGGGCTGATGTTCCAGCAGCCGGGCCCCACCCCAGCCGCCCCGGATACAGAGAATCCCGGCGTAACGCTCATCCTTGATCGCCCGCTCCAGATCCGCAGACCGCTGGGCGTCCGTCCCCGCCAGATAACCCGAGCGTTCGAAGACATGCTCCGCCAGATCGACAACGTAGCCCCGCTGCCGCCAGATCGCCAGCCCCGCCTCCAGACGCTCCCGCTCCGGCAGGGCACCACTGGGGGCGATCGCCAACAGCCGATCGCCGGGCCGCAGCGGCGCGGGCCAGTTCCGATTTACTTCAGCCACAGACCCAGCCCCATTCCCAGCAGCAGCGCGAAGCCGATGTTGACGTTCTCAGCAAACATCCGGGTGTAGACCGGTCGGGGCAGGGGCGATCGCAGCCGCCACCACTGGCGGCCCCAGAGGCCAAGGCTACCGCCCCAGACCAGCCAGTAGAGCGGGTGCAGGCCCAGGCGCTGCCCCAGCAGCGCCAGCAGCAGCGCCGTCCCCAGGTAACAGAGGCCGATGGCATGGGGTGCGAAGGCCCCGAAGGTGCGGGCACTGGAGCGGATGCCGACCCGCTCGTCATCCTCCCGGTCCGCCAGGGCATAGACCGTATCAAAGCCCAGGGTCCAGAGCAGGGTGGCACCCCAGAGCAGCCCGGCATTGGTATCGAGGCCATTGGTGACCGCCGACCAGGGAATCAGCACCGCGAAGCCCCAGGCGATCGCCAGCACCAGTTGGGGCAGCGGGAACCAGCGCTTGGCGCTGGGATAGAAGACGATGAACGGCACCGCCGCCACGCAGAGGCCGTAGCTGAGGGGGGTCAGAAAGCGGGTCAGGCCCCAGGCCGCCAGAAACCCCACCAGGGCGATCGCCACCCCCACCCGCACTGATAGGGCCCGGGAGGCGAGGGGGCGATCGCGGGTGCGCTCCACCTGGGGGTCAAGGTTGCGGTCCCAGAGATCGTTGACCACACACCCGGCACCGCTGGTGGCCAGGGTCCCGAGCACAATCACGCCCAGCAGCACGGGGTTCGGATGCCCCTGACTGGCCAGCAGGGCCGACCAGAGAGCCGGAATCATCAGAATCAGCCGCCCGGCGGGCTTATCCCAGCGCAGCAGCCGAACCACGGCGATCCAGGTTGAGTCGGTGGCGGCAGCCATGGCGGGGTCCCGGTCAAAGCGGCCCCGATTATCCCATGACGACTGGGCCGGAGCCCATGGCACACTGGAGCCTATGGCCCGGTGTTAAACCGCTGGACGCTGCTGTTGCGATCGCCTCCGCCGATGATTTCTGTTCCGGACCTGGCCTCCCTGCAGACCGGCACGGCTGCGCTGCAGAACCGCATTCTGGCTGCCATCGATGTCGGCACCAACTCCATCCACATGGTGCTGGCCCGCATTCAGCCGGACCTGCCCAGCTTCGACATCATCGCCGCCGAGAAGGAGATGGTGCGGCTCGGCGATCGCGACCCCGTCAGCGGCGATCTCACCCCTGCGGCCATGGACCGGGCCCAGGGCGCCCTCAGCCGCTGCCTCAAGCTGGCCCGCAGCTACGAGGCCGAGGCGATCATCGCCGTGGCCACCAGCGCCGTGCGCGAAGCCCCCAACGGGCATGAGTTCCTGGAGCGCATCCAGCGGGAACTGGGTCTGGAGATTGACCTGATCTCCGGGCCGGAGGAAGCCCGCCGCATCTATCTGGGCGTACTGTCGGGCATGCCCTTCCAGGGTCGGCTGCACGCCATTGTCGACATCGGCGGCGGCTCCACCGAGCTGATCCTCGGCGACAGCGACGACCCCCGCTGCCTGACCAGCACCAAGATCGGAGCGGTGCGGCTGGCCCGGGAGTTCGTCACCACCGACCCGATCAGCGCCGAGGAATACAACTTCCTGCGCATCTTCATCCGCGGCAGCCTCGATCTGGCGGTGAGTGAGCTTCGCAACGCCTACGGCAGCGAAACACCGGTGCTGGTCGGCACTTCCGGCACGGCCCAGGCCATGGCCGCCTACCACGCCTACCGGCGCAATCCCCTCCAGAGCCCCAGCACCCTGAACGGCTACGAGTTCAGCCGCGAGGACCTGCGTACCATGCTGGCCGAGCTGCGGGCGATGAACCTCGACCAGCGGCGGCTGATTCCGGTGCTCTCGGAGCGGCGGGCAGAAATCATTGTCCCCGGGGCGATGATTCTGCTCGAAACCATGGAGATGCTCGGCTGCGATCGCCTCCACACCTGCGAACGGGCCCTGCGCGAGGGGGTGATCGTCGACTGGATGCTCAGCCACGGTCTGATCGCCGACCGGATGCGCTACCAGGGCCAGATCCGCGAGCGCAGCGTCCTCAGCCAGGCCCGCAAGTTCGGCGTCGACATCGTCCAGGCGGACCGGGTGGCCGAGCTGGCCCTGGGGCTGTTCGACCAGCTGCGGGGGGTGCTGCACACCTGGGATGAGGGCGATCGCCAGCTGCTCTGGGCGGCCGCGATGCTCCACGCCTGCGGTCACTACATCAGCCACGCCGCCCACCACAAACATGCCTACTACCTGATCCGCCACTGCGAGCTGCTGGGCTACAACGAGACCGAGATCGAGGTGATCGCCAACGTCGCCCGCTACCACCGCAAGAGCGGCCCCAAGAAAAAGCACGAAGGCTATCGCAACCTGCCCACCAAGGAACACCGCCGCCGGGTCGAACAGCTGGGAGCCCTGCTGCGCATGGCCGTCGCCGCCGGTCGCCGCCGCACCCGGGCCGTAGACGCCCTCAACTGTCACTACGAGAGCCTCAGCCACCACCTGCAGCTGACGGTACAGCCCACCGATCCCCAGGATGACTGCGCCCTCGAGCTCTGGACCCTGGAGATGAACCGACCGGAACTGGAACGCAGCTTCGGCGTCAGCTGCTGCATTCGCCACGCCGCACCCTGAGGGGGCCATGTCCCTCGGCCTGCCCCTGGTCTTCCATCCGGACTACTCGGCACCACTGCCCTCGACCCATCGCTTCCCGATGGTCAAATTCCGGCTGCTGCACGAGCACCTCTGCCGGGCGGGGATCGCCCGACCCACCCAGTTCCACGCTCCCCGCCGTCCCCCGATCGAGCCGATCCTGCGGGTCCACAGCCGGGACTACGTCGAGCGCTACACCGATGGCCGTCTGGATGCCCGGGAGCAGCGGCGCATCGGTCTGCCCTGGTCCGCTGCCCTGGCCCACCGCACCTGGATTGCCGTCGGCGGCACCCTGCGCACGGCCGAACTGGCCCTGGAGCGGGGGCTGGCGATCAATCTGGCCGGGGGCACCCACCACGCCTTTCCGGACTACGGCTCCGGCTTCTGCATCTTCAACGACGTGGCGATCGCCGCCCGGGCTCTCCTCGACCGGGGCGCGGTAGAGCGGATTCTCATCCTCGACCTCGATGTCCACCAGGGCGATGGCACCGCCTGGATCTTCCGGGAGGAGCCGCGGGTATTCACCTGCTCGATGCATTGCCAGAGCAACTTTCCCCGGATCAAGCAGGCCAGCAACCGGGATGTGCCCCTCGCCGACGGGCTGGCGGATGATGATTACCTGCGGGCCCTGGAGGCCCTGCTGCCCGATCTGCTGGCGCAGACCCAGCCCCAGCTGGTGTTCTACAACGCCGGGGTGGATCCCCACCGGGGCGATCGCCTCGGCAACCTCGCCCTCAGCGACAGCGGTCTGTTCCGGCGGGAACAACGGGTCCTGGACGCCTGCCTGGGTGCGGGTATTCCCGTAGCGGCCGTGATCGGCGGCGGCTACTGCGAGGACTTCCAGGAGCTGGTGTTCCGCCACTCGCTGCTGTTCCGGGCCGGTCGGGACGCCTGGAAACGTCATCGCCTGTAACAAAAACAGCGGCGGGGCACTGAGGTACCCCGCCGCTGCATGCATCCATCGGTTCGGAAACGTTAGTCTTCCGCCCAGATGTACTTGGTCAGATCCGCCGGGTTGGGCTCGGGCGCTGCCAGGGCGAATTCCACTGCGTCGTCCACCTGGGCCTGCACCTGCTTGTCGATCGCCTTCAGCTCATCCTGGGTGGCGAGGTTGAACTCCGCCAGGTGGGCTGCCAGCCGCTTGATCGGGTCGCGGGAGAGCCAGAACTCCTTCTCTTCCTTGGAGCGCAGTTCGTCGGGATCCGCCAGGGAGTGACCGCGGAAGCGGTAGGTCAGGGCCTCAATCAGGGTCGGTCCTTCTCCAGCGCGGGCGCGGCGCACGGCCTCCTGGGCCACCTTGCGCACCGCCAGCACATCCATGCCGTCGACTTCCACCCCGGGGATCCCGAAGACGCTGGCCTTCTTGTAGATCTCGGTCTGGGAACTGGCGCGGTCATGGGCCATGCCGATTGCCCACTTGTTGTTCTCGACCACGAAGATCATCGGCAGCTTCCAGAGCGCCGCCATGTTCAGGCACTCGAAGAACTGACCGTTGTTGCTGGTGCCGTCGCCGAAGAAGCAGGCCGACACTTCCTCCATCGAGCTGTCGCCGAGGGCGTCACGGCGGTAGCGGGACTGGAAGGCGGCACCCAGGGCCACCGGAATCCCTTCACCGATGAAGGCGAAACCTCCCAGCAGCCGGTGCTCCTGGGAGAACAGGTGCATCGAACCGCCGCGACCGCGGCTGCAACCGGCTTCCTTGCCGAACAGCTCGGCCATCACAGCCCGGGCAGGCACGCCGCAGCTGAGGGCATGGACGTGATCGCGATAGGTACTGCAGGTCCAGTCGTACTGGGGCCGCATCGCTTTGATCACCCCGGTGGAGACGGCTTCCTGTCCGTTGTAGAGGTGGACGAAGCCGAACATCTTGCCCCGGTAGTACATCTCCGCACACTTGTCTTCGAAGGTGCGCCCGAGGACCATGTCCTCGTACAGCATCAGTCCTTCTTCGCGGGTGACCTGGGCGGACGAGGGCTGAACGACGGGGAGGGCTCGTTCCTGAACCATGGGCTTTCCCTAACTGCTCTGACGGACGTGCGGACAGGTTGCGCCGGAGGGCACGACACATTGTTTATACCGCAAAAGCCCCCTCCCCCTGTGACCGGGGCTACCGTCGGAACTGGCTCATTTGCCGGGCCGCTGTTAGAGTCTTCGCAGGTTTTTCGAGCCCGGCAGGGGCTTGCCAGGAGCAGCAGATGACGGTGCGGGTGCCGCTGGACTTCTACCGAATCCTCTGTGTCGACAGTCGGGTGGATGCCAACCGGATTGAACAGGCCCACGGCGATCGCAGCCGCCAACGCCCCCGGGGCGAGTTCACCGATGCGGCCCGCAGCGCCCGCCAACGCCTGCTGGACCAGGCCCGGGACGCGCTGCTGGCCCCCGAGCAGCGCCGCGAGCATGATCAGGCGGTGCTCGTACCCCAGGCGGAACCGACCCTGGGTCCGGCAATCTCCGGGCTGGCGGTGCCCCTCGACGATGCCATCGGTGCCCTGCTGCTGCTGCTGGAGCTGGGCGAGTACGAAGCGGTACTCGAGACCAGCCAGGTCCTGCCGCCCCTGAAGGAGAGCGACACCCCGGCCGCCGATGACCGGGCCCTGGTGCAGGCGCTGGCCCTGATGCAACTGGCCGGAGAAGCCTGGCAGCGGCAGCAGTACGACCGGGCCGCCCGCTCCCTGGAGCAGGCCGATGCCCTCAGCCGCGATCGCGAACGGCTGCGCTCCCTGGTGGGGGAACTGCGCCAGCAGGAGGAACGGCTGGCCCCCTTCCGCATTCTCGAGCTGGTGGCCCTGCCCCTGGAGCAGTCCTCGGAGCGGGGCAAGGGGCTGACTCTGCTGCGGCAGCTGCTGGAGGCCAACGGCGGTCTGGATGGTCGCAGTGCCGAGGCGGTCGGCATGACCCTGGATGCATTCCTGCGTTTCCTGCACCAGGTGCGGGGAGAACTCACCCTGGCGGAGCAACGGCAGCTGTTCGAGGTGGAAGCGCGCCGCCCTTCCCCGGGAGCCCGGTTCCTGCTCTGCTACTGCCTGCTGGCCCAGGGCTTCGCAGCCCAGCAGGCGACCCAGATTCATCGGGCTCTGGTGCTGCTCCAGAGCCACGGTGGCCCGGAGGACACCACCATCGAGCAGATGCTCTGCCACCTGCTGCTGGGCCAGACCGAAGAGGCCCGTCAGGCCCTCGACCGTTGCACCGACCCGACGGTGGTCGATTTCATCCGCGACCACAGCCCCGGCGACCCCAGTCTGCTCTCGGGCATCTGCACCTACGCCAGCCGCTGGCTGCAGCAGGAAGTCTTCGCCCACATCCGTGATCTCAAGGACCAGAACGCGGATCTGGATCGGTATTTCGCCAATCCCGCCGTCCAGGCCTATCTCGAGGCCCTGCCGGACCTGCCCCCTGAGGATCCGGACGAGACCGGCAGCGGGCTGAGCGCGGCACCGCCGGAGGCCCGCACGCCGGTGGTCGCCGCGCCTGTCTC
>CAWUMD010000026.1:0-15755 GCA_963923365.1 uncultured bacterium | reverse complement strand
TCCCCCAACGACGCGGCCGCGAACCCCGACGCCTGTCCGGCTGACCCGGTCGCCGGCTTGCGCTATTTTGTTGGACGTTGCCTGCGGAACCCGCCCATGCGCACCTCTGCCCTGATTTCCGGTCTGCTCTCTCTGCTCGGTCTCGGGAGCGTCGCGGTGGCCGTCCGTGCCCAGGCCCCCCTGCCCACTCCGGCCCCGGTACTGCAACCAACCCAGGCGCCACTGAATCCCCTGGGTTACGGCAGCGGTCGCAGCAGCGTGCGCCCCCCCAATCTGGCCAGCCTCGGCAACAGCGGCCGTCTCACCTTCCGCTACAACGGCCCGGGTCTGAGCTTCAGCAGCGGCCAGATGATTCAGGAGGTTCTGGTGCTGCCGGAGCCGGTCACCGACAGTCAGGGCCAGGTGATTCTGTCCGCCGGCAGCCGCCTGATCGGTCGGTTCGAAACCAACGGCAATGAGGGCAGCCGCTTCATCGCCCAGCGACTGCTGCTGGCCAGCGGCTCCCGCCCGGTGTTCGGCAGCAGTGACGTCCTGCTGACCGCCGACAGCGACCCCAATCTCACCACCGGCTCCACCCGGCCACTCAGTCTCGCCACCCGTCTGCAGCCGAATCAGACGATCGAGGTCGTGCTGCTGAGCGGTTGGTAGAGCGCTAGAACTTATCGGCCTCGTCGGTCAGGCCCTTGGTGTCAGCTCCGCCCCGGACGAAGAAATTCTGGGCAGCATCGTTCTGGTAAACGCAGTTGACCTCGGGCTTGCTCTTGATCGAGCCGACGTAGGCGAAGGTATTCATCCGGTTCTTGCACTCCCGCTGCTGCTCACCGTTGATCGCCCCCTGCTGCTCCAGCACCGCCCAGTTGTTGCGGCGGATTACGCAGCCCGGCTGCATCACCGGCTGGGAGACGTAGACGCTGAAGGGGTTGAGAGTCATGAACACGCGCATATCCATGGCGATCGCACTAGCCCCGTACTGCACGCAGAGTTCCGGGTCGGGGGCGGAGGCATCGATCATTTCCCGGGTGGCGACATTACCGCTGTTGCTGCCGCTGCTGATCGAGGTGAAACCGACGCCGATGCCGATGCCGAGCACCATCACCCCGGCCAGCACCGACAGGGTCGTGAGGTCGAAGTTGGGACCCCCGCCACCACCTGGATTGGAGGGCGGCCCCGCGGGGGGACGACGACCCGGCGCCGGATCTCGCCAGCCGTAGTCACGGTCCCGACCTCGGTCGGTTTCGGGGTAGCGATCGCGGGGCGGACGGCGGACCATGGCAGACCGGCCAGCAGCCGGGAGGAAACGGGAAGCGGGAACGGCCCGAAGACCAGCCCTAGGGACATTGAGTACTGATCTAGCATTTTTGTTCCACCGTCACCGGTTCCCCCCGACCATCTCCGGAGGTGAACCCGCCGGTCAGGCACAATTGAAACAGTCCTTTTCCGGCCTTCCGTCAGCTTCATGGGTAAACCGCGCGTCCTGTCCGGCGTCCAGCCGACGGGAAATCTGCACCTCGGCAACTATCTCGGCGCCATCCGCAACTGGGTTGAGGGGCAGCAGGCCTACGACAACTTTTTCTGCGTGGTCGACCTGCACGCCATCACCGTTCCCCACGATCCCAAGGAACTGGCGGAGAACACCCTCTCCACTGCAGCTCTCTACCTGGCCTGCGGCATCGATCTCGACTGCTCGCGAATCTTCGTCCAGTCCCACGTCGCCGCCCACAGTGAACTGGCCTGGCTGCTCAACTGCATCACCCCGCTCAACTGGCTCGAGGGGATGATCCAGTTCAAGGAAAAGGCGATCAAACAAGGCGAGAACGTCTCCCTCGGCCTGCTGGACTACCCGGTGCTGATGGCCGCCGACATTCTGCTCTACGACGCCGATCAGGTGCCCGTGGGAGAAGACCAGAAGCAGCACCTGGAACTGACCCGGGACATCGCCGTGCGGATCAACCACCTGTTCGGCAGCGAGGAGGAGCCGGTGCTGAAGCTACCCAACCCGCTGATCCGCCAGGAGGGGGCGCGGGTGATGAGCCTCACCGACGGCACCCGCAAGATGTCCAAGTCAGACCCCTCGGAACTGAGCCGAATCAATCTGCTCGACGATCCGGATCTGCTGCTCAAGAAGATCAAGAAGTGCAAGACCGACCCCCAGCGGGGGCTGGAGTTCGATAACCCCGATCGCCCGGAGTGCAACAACCTACTGGGGCTCTACGCCCTCCTGGCGGGCAAGAGCCGCGACGCCGCCGCCGCCGAGTGCGCCGACATGGGCTGGGGACAGTTCAAGCCTCTGCTGGCGGAGACCACCATCGAAGCCCTGCGCCCGATCCGGGAGCGTTACGCCCAGGTGCGCGGCGAGCGGGGCTACCTGCAGGATGTCCTCCGTCAGGGGCGTGAGCAGGCGGAAACCGTCGCCAACGCCACCCTCGAACGGGTGCGCGGGGCGATGGGCTTCGCCCCGAGGTTCTGAGACGGTGAGCACCAGTCAGCTGCAGCGGGCCGTCAACCGCCGGGAGTTTCTGATCACCGCCGAGGTCGCGCCGCCCAAGGGGGGCGACCCCGGCCACATGCTGACCATGGCCGCTGGGCTGCGGGACCGGGTCCACGCGGTCAATGTCACCGATGGCAGCCGCGCCGTGATGCGCATGGCCTCCCTGGCCGCCTGCCTGCTGCTGAAACAGGCTGGCATCGAGCCGGTACTGCAGGTGGCCTGCCGCGATCGCAACCGCATCGGTCTGCAGGCGGATCTGCTGGGGGCCACCGCTCTGGGCCTGCCCAACGTCCTCGCGCTGACGGGAGACCCGGTCAAGGCCGGGGACTGCACCGACGCCCGCGCGGTGTTCGAGCTGGAATCGGTGCGGCTGCTGCAACTGATTCGTGCCCTCAACAGCGGTCTCGACAGCAACGGCAGGCCCCTGCCCGACGGTCCGGCGGATCTCTTCCCCGGCGCGGCGGTGGACCCGCAGCTGCGCAGCCGCAGCGGCCTGCAGCGGCGCTTCGAGCGCAAGATCGAGGCTGGGGCCCAGTTCTTCCAGAGCCAGCTGATCTCAGACTTCGATCGTCTGGAGGCCTTCATGGCAGCGATCGCCCGCCCGGCAGGCAAACCGGTGCTGGCAGGCATCTTCCTGCTCAAGTCCGCCAAAAATGCCGAGTTCCTCAACCGCTGCGTACCCGGCGTGCAGATTCCCCAGCACCTGATCGATCGGCTGGCCCAGGCCGCAGACCCGCTGGACGAGGGGATCAGCATTGCCGCTGAGCAGGTGCGGCTGGCCCGGGACATCTGTGAAGGCGTGCACCTGATGGCCGTCAAGCGCGAGGATCTGATTCCGGAAATCCTCAACCGGGCCGGAGTCGCCCCGCTGCGCACGCCGGTTCTGCAAAGCTGAAGCGCCAGGGCTGAAAAATTCCGGAACACGTCATAGACTATAGTCAATCACGTAGTGGCGCGGCATAGATTGTGATGAACATGACCCTCCACCAGCTGAAGGTGTTCGAGGCTGCCGCTCGCCACGGCAGCTTCACCCGGGCAGCGGAGGAGTTGTTCCTGACCCAGCCGACGGTGTCGATTCAGGTCAAGCAACTGACCAAGTCCATCGGTCTACCCCTGTTCGAGCAGGTGGGCAAGCGCCTCTTCCTCACCCACGCCGGCGAGGAACTCTACCAGGCCAGCCGCGAAATCTTCGAACGGCTGGACTGTCTGGAGATGAAGATCGCCGACCTGCAGGGCATGAAACAGGGGCGGCTGCGTCTGGCGGTGATCACCACAGCGAAGTACTTCATCCCCCGCCTGCTGGGCCCCTTCTGTCAGCAGTACCCCGGCATCAACGTCTCCCTGAAGGTGACCAACCATGAGGGTCTGCTGGACCGTCTGGAACAGAACCTCGACGATCTCTACATCCTCAGCCGCCCACCCCAGGAGCACGACCTGGTGGTGCGCCCCTTCCTCGACAATCCGCTGGTGGTGATTGCCCCCGCCAGTCACCCCCTGGCTCAGGAGAAAGCAATTCCGCTGGAGCGCATCGCCCAGGAACCGTTCATCATGCGCGAGTCCGGCTCCGGCACCCGCGAAGCCGCCAAGCACCTGTTCGAGGAGCGGGGGCTCGAGATGCAGGTGAAGCTGGACCTGGGCAGCAACGAAGCGATCAAGCAGGCCATCCTCGGCGGTCTGGGGCTGGCGGTGCTGTCGTACCACACCCTCACCTCGGCCGGAGCCACCGACGATCTGGTGGTCCTGGATGTGGAGGGTTTCCCGATTCACCGCCAGTGGCATGTGCTCTATCCCAAGGGCAAGCAGCAGTCAGTGGTAGCCCGCACCTTCCTTGACTATCTGCTGACCGAAAGCAGCCGTCTGGCCGAGGATCTACCCCTGCTCCAGCAGATTGTGGAGACCGGTACGGTGTGAGGGGTCGTTATACTGAGTGCTGGTTGATATTTCTTAACACTGCAGGATGCCGGATTCGTCCGTAGCCGCGCCATCCCACTGGAGTCAGCGACTGCTGCTGGGGCACGCCCCCAGCCTGGAACTGACCGCCCTCCTGACGGTGTATTTCGTCCAGGGGGTTCTCGGGCTGACCCGGCTGGCCGTCAGCTTCTTCCTCAAGGACGACCTTGGCCTCTCCCCGGCAGAGGTCTCGGCCCTGACCGGGATCGCTGCCCTGCCCTGGATGATCAAACCCGCCTATGGCCTGATCTCCGATGCACTGCCAGTGGCAGGCTATCGGCGTCGGCCCTACCTGATCCTGGCGGGGCTGCTGGGCTGCGGTGCCTGGCTGGCCCTGGGACGCTGGGTCACTACCCCGACCCAGGCCACCCTGGCGATCGCCCTCAGTTCCCTCTCCGTCGCCCTGAGCGACGTGATCGCCGACTCGATCATCGTCGAACGGGCCCGGGCGGAATCCCGGGAGCAGGCGGGATCGCTGCAGTCCCTCAGCTGGGCCGCCTCGGCCCTGGGCGGACTGCTCACCGCCTACCTGAGCGGCTGGCTGCTGCAGCGGATCGACAGTCGCAGCCTCTTCCTGATCACAGCGTCCTTCCCGCTGCTGATCAGTGCGGCAGCTCTGCTGATCACGGAAGTGCCCCTCGCCAAGGGCGAGAAGGCGCCCAGCGGCAGAACCCAACTGGGGCAGCTCTGGCAGGCGGTGCGTCAGAAAGCGATCTGGATGCCGATGCTGTTCGTGTTCCTCTGGCAAGCCACCCCCAGCTCCGACGCCGCCTTCTTCTTCTTCAGCACCAATGAGCTGGGGTTCGAGCCGGAGTTTCTGGGGCGGGTGCGGGTGGTCACCAGCCTGGCGTCCCTGCTGGGGGTCTGGCTGTTCCAGCGCTTCTTCCGCAGCGTCCCCTTCCGGAGCATCTTCGGCTGGACCACGGTGATTTCCGGGCTGCTGGGACTCACCTCCCTGGTGCTGGTCACCCACGCCAACCGCGCCCTCGGGATCAGCGACCAGTGGTTCAGCCTCGGCGACAGCCTGATCCTGACGGTGGCGGGGCAGGTAGCCTTCATGCCGGTGCTGGTGCTGGCGGCCCGGCTCTGCCCCAGTGGCATCGAAGCCACCCTGTTCGCCCTGCTGATGTCGGTCCTCAACCTGGCCAACCTCAGCTCCTATGAGCTGGGGGCCCTGCTCACCCACTGGCTGGGGGTGAGCGAGGACAACTTCGACAACCTCTGGCTGCTGGTGCTGATCGCCAACCTCAGCACCCTGCTGCCCCTACCCTTGCTGGGCCTGCTCCCCGACAAGGAAGCCCCGGCCTCCACCCCTGACCCCGCTCTCTCCCCGGTGAAGTGATGATCGCAACTGCTCCCCAGACCCGCTGGACCCGCGAGGACTGGCTCCAGGGCTACCAGAGCCAGAACCGTGAAACCACCGCCGTCCTGACCGAAATCGAAGGCAACCTGCCGCCCGAGCTCTGCGGCACCTTCTTCCGCAACGGTCCCGGCAAGCTGGAGATCGGCGGCGAGACGATTCATCACCCCTTCGATGGCGACGGCATGATCACCGCCATCGGCTTCCGGGACGGCCGCGCCTGGTTCCGTAACCGCTACGTGCGCACCGAAGGCTTCCTGGCAGAACAGGAGGCCGGGCGGATTCTCTATCGCGGCGTCTTCGGCACCCGCAAGCCGGGCGGGCCGCTGGCCAACGCCTTCGACCTGAAGCTGAAGAACATCGCCAACACCAACATCCTCTACTGGGGCGATCGCCTGCTGGCCCTCTGGGAAGCCGCCGAACCCCACCGTCTTGACCCCGATAGCCTCGACACGGTCGGGCTGGACAACCTCGATGGCCTGCTGGCCAGCGGCGAGGCCTTCTCCGCCCACCCGCGCATCGATCCCGGCGAACCGGGCCAAGGTCGTCGCCTGGTCAACTTCGGAGTCAAGACCGGTCTCAACAGCCGCATCCGCCTCTGGGAATTCGCCGAGGACGGCCAGCTGCTCAGCCGCCAGGACCGGGAGCTGCCCGGCTTCGCCTTCCTGCACGACTTCGCCCTGACGCCGAACTACGCCGTCTTCTTCCAGAATCCGGTGAAGTTCAACCCCCTACCCTTTGTGGCCGGGCTGAAGGGCGCCGGACAGTGCCTGGAGTCCGACCGCAGCGCCGCGACCCGGATTCTGGTGATCCCCCGGGATGCCAGCCAGCCGGTGCGGACCTTCACCATGCCCTCCTGCTTCGTCTTCCACCACACCAACGCCTTCGAGGATGGCGATCAGCTAGTGGTCGACTCGGTCTGCTACCCGGAGCTGCCGGTACTCGACCCGGCCACCCGCTTCACCCACGTCAGCTTCGAGGACTACCCGGCCGGACAACTCTG
The DNA here is from genome assembly GCA_963923365.1 of uncultured bacterium. Lineage (GTDB taxonomy): Bacteria > Cyanobacteriota > Cyanobacteriia > Synechococcales > Synechococcaceae > CAWUMD01. The sequence goes on along the minus strand of CAWUMD010000026.1, from coordinate 8,954 downwards.
GCGCCAGCGCATCGACCTGGGCAGCGGCCAGGTGAAGCGCACCTGCCTGGAGAGCCGTACCTGTGAGTTCCCGGTGGTCAACCCGAGCCAGGTCGGTCGCAATGCCCGCTACTGCTGGATGGGGGTAGCCGCCGAGGAGAGCGGCAACGCCCCGCTCCAGGGCATCGCCAAACTGGACCTGCACCAGGAAACCCGGTCACACCTCTGGAGCGCCGCGCCCCGGGGCTACATCAGTGAGCCGATGTTCGTGCCCCGCCCCGGCGCCACCGCCGAGGATGACGGCTGGGTGCTCAGCCTGATCTACAACGCCGAGCGTCACGCCTCGGACCTGATGGTGCTCGATGCCGCGGATCTGAGCGTCCTGGCCCGGGTGAAGCTGCCCCTGCACATCCCCTACGGGCTACACGGCAGCTTTGCGCCCGTCTGCTTCGGTGAGGTGGCGTAGACAGGGTTAAGCCAGATTACTGAACTGCAATAGTGGCTGCTCAGCGAATTCTCAACGGGTGCTAGGCTGACTGCTTCATCTTTGCTTAAGGATGTGCAGATGCGGCCTCTCCATTCCGGTGCCCTGGGAGCCCTGGTGGCGATCGCCCTTGCCTACCTGCCGACTCCAGTCCAGCGTCCGGCCCAGGCGCAGGGTCCGGTTCCGGCCCAGGGTCCTGCCATGGCCCTGACCTCCGCTGCCGACCTGGAGGCTCTGCAATCCCGTGGGTACCCCACCCCCAGTGCCGCCGACCGTCAGGAACTGCAGCAGCTGAGCGCCATGCTGCTGCGCAAGGGCGTGCGGCTGCGCTACGAACCGGAACCGCCCCTGACCAGCGGCCAGCGATTCGTGCGCCACGGGGCCTTCATGCCCAGCGGCGAAATCATCTTCTCGGACTACCCCCTGCGCACCGGCGCCCTGCTGCGCACCCTGCGCCACGAAGCCTGGCACGCCGTTCAGGCCTGCAACCGCACCGGTAAGCCCCGCGGCCTGCTTCGCCCGGTCGGCATCACCCCCAGCAGCACGGCGATCGCCGCCGTCCAGGCCCGCAACTACGCCACCCGCGACTGGGCCCTGGAGATGGAGAGCTTCACCGTCCAGGAACAGCCCTACGTTTCCCTGCAGGGCCTGGACCAGTACTGCCGCGACGCCGGTTAGGGGGTCACCGCTACCGGCGTACCCACCTGCACCAGTTCGAACAGCGATCGCACATCCCGATTCCGCATGCGCACGCAGCCGTGGGAGACCGCCTGACCGATCAGGTTCTCATTGGTCGTGCCGTGGAAGCCGATGGTATTGCGTCCGTCCGTCCAGAACCCGATCCAGCGATCGCCGAGGGGATTTCCAGGCCCGGGACCGACCAGACTGCCATTCCAGGGATGCTTCCAGGTCGGGTCCTTGATCTTGGCGAGGACCGTGAAGTTCCCCTTGGGGGTTTCCCAGCCGCGCCGACCCACCGCCACCGGATAGCTCACCAGCAACTGATCGCCCCGGTAGGCGTACACCTTGCGCTGGCTCACCCGCAGCAGCAACCGCACCGGCGGGGGCTGCACCAGCGGGGAGGTCCCGGCGGGCAGCGGGGGCTCGGGCACGATGGTCGGGGTCGGCCCCACCAGAGGGGTGGAGACCGCATCGGCGGGAGCCACCGCCGGAGGTGGAACCGCCAGCGCTGTCATCGGTACGGTTACCAGCAGCGTCGACCCGACCAGCAACGCACGCAGGGAAACAGCCATGGGTGGGAGAGGAGCAACAGCAGGTCTTTCCAACATGCTCAGCCCCGGGGAGCCGATTCGACCCGTTCAAGAGAACTTTGCGGAAGGTTCATCCCAGCCCACCAACCGTCTGACAGTCTCTGATCCCCGTGCTAGAACCGGGACAGTCATCCGAGAGCCACGATCATGCTGCGTCTTCTGCTTTCCCTGACAGTCCTGCTCTCTCTGGCCACGGCCGCCAGTGTCCCCTCGGCCCAGGCCTGCTACCGTCACGAGCAGCACAGTGGAGAGTCCCGCTGAGGGCGTCTGGGCCATCCCGCCCAGTTCAACGACCCCACGCAGTCCAAGACTCAGTCACCGGTGATCGGAGGGGATCGGTTCGGGCACCGGTCCGTCGGGTCGGCCGCCATGAAAAAGCCGGTAGGGATTGGCTACCGGCCGGTCCAAGACAGGAATCACTCAAGGCTGAGAGGAGACTGGTCTCTCACTGGTGCGATTGTGCCCTAGTGATACCGTCGCTTTACTCTGCTGGGGGAAAGCTACCGATTCCATTCCGGATTGGCTGGCGCCACGCCGCCCAGAACAGCAGCCCCGCCAGCAGCAGATAGCCCAGGGCCCAGGGAGCGCCGACCCCCCAGCCCAGCTGGAGGACCGAATCGCCGACGGTCCACTGGTAGCTGTGCATCAGCCCTACCCAGGAGAGGGCAGCGGCCACCAGCATGCAGCACCCCGCCCAGCCGAACTGCTGGTCGATGATGAACACGGTCATCGCCGCCAGCAGCATCGCCGAGAAGATCTGCCCCTGCTCCAGGGCCAGGGCCCCGCTCAGGTAGAGGTCCGCCCGCTGAAACGGCGCCAGCAGAGCCACCGAAAACGGCTGCTCCGGCGTGCCGTAGCCCGCCACCCGCAGACTGGTCTTGATCAGTTGCGCACCCCAGCCAGCGATGCCCGGCAGCAGTCCCACCACCACCGCCGGAGCATGGCGCAGGGGTACCGACTGAAACGCCTGAGCACCGATGACGATCCCGATCCAGAGCACAATCGCCATACCGGCATCGATGGGGATCAGGTAAGCGATCGCCCCCGCCGCCCCGGTCAGGCAGATCAGCCCCATCACCAGCCCGTTCAGCCAGGAATAGCCGATGCGGGCCCCCATCGCCTTCCAGCCGGGATGACCGATGTAGATCGTGGTCGGGAAGCAGGAGCCGCACAGGGCCGCGACGATGGTGCCCAGACCGTTCACCGTCAGGCAGGGAGCCGTAGGGTAGCGATCGCCTGCCGCCTCGGCGCTGTCCAGGTTCTGGAGACTGCCGATCAGGTTGAACAGCCCCATCGGCAGAATCACACTGGCCTGGGTGATCAGCACCGCCCGGGACTGCCAGAGCTCCCCCAGGTAGAGCCGGGGGCCATGCCAGCCCAGGGGGGCCAGGGCCTGCCCCCAGAGATCCGCCTGCCAGGTGACCAGACCACTGCCCCAGGCCAGCAGCGTCCCCAACAGTACGGCCAGCAGCCCACCGGGCAGGGGAAAGCTCACCTGCCCGAAATAGGTGAGCAGAATCACCCCCAGGGGCAGTAGCCCCACCACCGGGTGGGCATAGGTACGCAGCAGGAAGCCCAAACTGATGAAGGTGATGGCGATCCCCGCCAGGGTCGAGAGCAGGGCCGCCCGAGGCAGCCAGCGCCGCAGCGGGTCGGCCAGCCGGGCCCCCACGAGCTCGATCAGCCCCGACCCGAGACAGGCCACCAATCCCGCCTGCCAGGAGCGCTCCGCCGCCGCCACCGGGTCCAGACCCTGGCTGAGGGCAACCAGCTTCACCGGCAGCATCACCAGGAAGACGTAGGCAAACAGACTGACGGTGTTGATGCCATAGGGCAACGCCGTCCGATCGCTGCGCCCCTCCACCGTACCCAGCCGCTGGGCCAACCAGCTGTAGTAGGCATTGCCGACCACCAGGCTCAGGGCCACCGCCGGAAGAATCCGTCCGTAGACCAGGTCGACCGGGTAGCCCAGCAGGCCCTGGCAGAGGCTGATGATCAGCAGGATCTGAATCAGGTTATCGAGGGCCAACCCCAGGAATCCATCCAGATCCTGGGCAACAAACCAGCGGGGACGTTCGGCCACGGACAGCAATCTCCCGGTACAGCACACCAAAAAAAAGAGGGGGACTCATGCCCCCTCCTGCATCATCCGCCGAAGCGGAGGCATGGACTACCACATACCGGGAACGGGCTTGGCCGGTGCAGGTTCCTGCTGAGCATAGCCCTGGGGATGGGCCGGTTCCAGACCCACCGGGAAGGGTTGGGCGTGGTTCTGGGCCAGCTGCCAATCGACATCGGTCTTCTGGTTGGCGAGTTGCTGGTTCTGAATCATGAAGGCCACCACCGGATCTTCCAGCAGGGCGTAATCGTCATTCACCGCAAGCAGCGGCTCGACATTCAGTCGAGCTTCGGTCGGGTAGTTCTTGATCAGATCGAGACGGGTGAAGGTGCCATTGCCCTGAATGATCGAGGCAATGATCGCACTGCGCAGAGCCTGACGACCATCGGTATTTGACGTGCGGGGTGCCAGAACCGTCGCCATCCGATCCAGCTGAGCTTCACCCTGGGGCGTATTCAGGATGTAGTCAGCGGCGACAACGTTGTAGGTGACGGGCTCCAGCAGTTTGGCTCGCATCCGCGCCACACTCGGCGCATCGGGGGAGGGTGCCCCGCCGATCATGCCGGAGGTATCGCCGCTCTTAACCCAGGCTGCGAGATCAGGATAGGAGACACTGCGGTTCCAGGCACCGTTGATCAGGGTGAGCTGATCGGCGGCCTGGGCCGCACCGGTCCCCAGACCGGTGGCAACAACACCAGCAGTCAGAGCGACAGCAGTCAGAAAATGCTTGTTCATAGGACAGAACCCAGGTGAGGGGGTGGACTGTTGTCCATCATGTTGGCCTCACCCCCAGGGCCAATCACCAACAGTTCGATAAAGCTTCTGAGAAGGAAAATCCTCCACTCCTGGGGCACTTCACGACGCGTTTTTTCAGCCTGAAGCAAAAATTTCAATCCGGCTCATTCCGAAAACCGAGACGAAAATGGATCGCAATCCCAGCAAAAAAAGCCCGGTCGGAGCAAGTACCGACCGGGCAGGGATCGCCTCTCAGCGGGAGCAATCAGAGGTTCTTCAGATCGGGGTAGCCGGTCAGCAGTTCCTCGGCGGTGAGCACTTCATCCTCCCGCAGGGGCTGCCACAGGACCTCGAGCGCCAGCAGATCATCAGCGGCGATCGCCCCGAGCTGTCGCAGCGCCTGCTGCAGCTCGGCCGAAGAGGAGACCTTACCCAACTGCAGGGGGCGCAGACTGCCGACGATCAGGGTGACAACGATGTACTCTCCGGGCACCGGCAGTGCCCCCGCCGCCGTCGCAGTGGCACCTTGGCGCACCTGACCGGCGACATTGCTCAGTCCCTCGCCACTGAAGCGACTGCGCTCCGCCATCACCAGTCGGTTGAACGCATTTTCAGCGGCGGTCATACCGATGCGCTGGCTCTCGGCGTTGCCGTAGACCCAGTACTGAGGATTGCGCAGCAGCGCCAGGGTGGATTCCTGCAGCAGCTGGGCCAGCCCAGCGTTACTGCCGGTATCGGCGGTGCGGGCCAGCCGTTCGAGATCCTGCTGCAGATCCCGGGCATTGGCCAGCAGACCGACCTGCACCTGGGTGACCGTGGCCGTGCCGCTGGCGGCCGAAGCCCCGTTGCTGTAGACGATCTCACCGTCCTCGCCGCCACCACCGAGGCGCTGGAAGGTACGCATCAGGAACCCGGCAATCAGGATCATGAAGATCAGCCCGAACAGGCCACCGCCACCCCCGAAGAAGAAGGGGAGGATGAAGGGGAAGCCGAAACCACCGCCACCACCGTAATAGCCACCGCTGTAGCTGCCGCCACCATAGGAGCGACTGGGGGCATTGAAGCTGCGGCTGGGGCTGCGGAAGGAGCCGCCGCCGGCCCGACCGCCACTGGCAGCCTGGGCAATACCGCTGTGGCTGAGGACCAGACTGCCGACCAGCAGCACCATCAGCAGGAGGCGGCTGAAGGGTTTAAGGAAGTGGGACGGACCCGGCGACTGGCGCATGGGAGTTTCCGGAATGCGATGGGGGCGATCGCCGGTCGGGCGGCGACTGAACACCCCTCACTGTACCGTGGGGTTCCGCGTCCGACCGTCGGTCCCACGCCGCTGCCGGCGGGGATTCCCGACCGTCAGCCGCCACCGACAATGGTGACGATTTCCAGGCGATCGCCCGCCGCCATATGGGTGTCCTCCCAGAGCTGGCGGTGGCGGATCTCGCCGTTGTATTCCACCGCTACGAGACGGGGATTCAGACCCAGGTGCTCCAGCAGCTGGGGCAGGGTGAGACCAGCGGGACAGCTGCGGTCCTCACCGTTCACCTGCAGGGTGATCTGTTCAGGCATGGGGGGCGTTCTCCAGGGTCTGCAGCAGCTGGCGGGTCACCGCCGTCGGGTCAGGTGCGGCCATGATCGCCCGCACCACGGCCACCCGTTCAGCCCCGGCCGCCAGCACATCGGCGCAGTTGTCGGCATCGATGCCGCCGATGGCATAGAAGGGCACCGGCGACTGCACCCGGGCATAGGCGACGTAGTCGAAGCCCGCCGCTGCCTTACCAGGCTTGGTGGGTGTCTCGAACACCGGCCCGACACCGATGTAGTCGGCCCCTTCCGCCAGGGCCTTCGCCATCTCCTCAGGGTTGGTGGTGGAGCGACCGACGATCCGGTCGGAGCCGAGGATGCGGCGGGCCAGGGCAATAGGCACGTCCTGCTGACCCAGGTGAACCCCGTCGGCATCCACCGCCAGGGCCAGGTCAACCCGGTCATTCATGATGAACAGCGCCCCGTAGCGGGCACAGAGGTCGCGTACCGCCCGGGCCCGCGCCAGCCGCTCCAGGTCGTCAGCCACCTTCTCGCGGTACTGCACCAGCTGCAGCCCGCCCTGGAGCGCCTTCTCCACCTGTCCGAGCAGATCGTCGTGGGGCATGGTCACCAGATAGAGGCGGGCCGAGCGCAGCCGCTCCAGGCGATCGCGCACCAGTAATTGCGTCTCCAGTTCGTAGACCCGGTAGCGGCTCTGCTTGGCCAGTTCCGCCAGGGCAGGGTCCTCGACCTTGGCGTACTCCTCGAGCACCCGCAGGGCCTCCTGCACCCGCCCGAAGTTGGCCAGCAGCAGGGCGCGGATGTCCTCCCGGCGGGCTTCGCCGGGATGGGTGATTGCCGTGCCGGGGTCGTTGGCGGTATCCCGGGCAGCGCGGTACTCGGCCCGGTGGGCCTGCCCCAGCTGCTGGCGCAGGTCCTTGCAGAGGGAAGCCGGTTCCACCTGCTCCAGGCCGAAACGGCACCACTCCTCAATCGTCCGCAGCCCTTCCCGGGCCCGGTCGAGGTTGGCATCGAGTATGCGGCGGATCGCCCGTTCGGCGAGTTCGGCGGTCATGGCAGCAGCGACAGACGGAAGCTCCATTATCCGGGGTCGGCCCCACCGCTTCCGCGACTGTCCGCCCACCCCCTTGCGGTTCGAGGCCGGAGAGATACACTGACCGTGCTCCCTCGTGGTGTGAGGGCAATCCCCATGCGTCACCGGCTGGTCTGGCTGATCCCCCTGCTGTTGGGGTGGTGTTGCAGCGGCACCGCCTGGGCCGGGGAGCTGACTGAACTGCTGCTGCCCCCACCCGGCCCCAGCCTCACCAGTCTCGACAGTCCGCCGCCGCTGCTGCTACTCGACACCAGTCAGGACCAGCCCCTGGCCGTGCCAGACCTGCCCATCCCAGCGGGACGTCCCGGCGATCGCGGCCTGCCGCCGGTACAGCTGCCTGCCGTTCTGGCCAGCGGTCCCGACAGCCCGCCGCCGCCACCCCTGGAACCCGTGGCCCTGCGCTAACCCAGAAGCCGCTCCAGCCAGGGCAGCTTGCCCGCGTAGGGCGGGAAGCGCAGGGGCAGATCCGGCAGGAACCAGCGGGCCATCACCGCCTTGGCGTGGGAGAAGGTCTCGAAGCCGTAGCGCCCGTGGTAGCGCCCACAGCCGCTGGCCCCGACGCCGCCGAAGGGCAGTTGGGGCGTGCTGATCTGCAGAATCGTGTCGTTGAGGCCGACGGAGCCTGCCGAGACAGAACGCAGCAGCGTCTCGCAGTAGCGGCGATCGCGGCTGAACAGGTAGCAGGCCAGGGGCTTGGGCCGGGACCGCACGAAGGCGATCGCCTCGGCGAAGTCGGCATAGGTGCGGACCGGCAGAATCGGCCCGAAGATTTCCTCCTGCCAGAGGGGATGGTCCTCGGGAGCTTCGACCAGGGTCGGCGCCAGGAAGCGATCCTCGGCCCGGGACTGACCGCCGTGCAGCACGGTGGCCCCGGCCAGCAGACCGGTCAGCCGCTGCCAGTGGTGGTCGCTGACAATCCGCGCCAGATCCGGGCTGGCCACCGGGTCCGATCCGTAGAACCGCTCCAGTTGGCGGATCATCGCCGCCAGCAGCGATTCCTTAAGGGATGCTGGCACCAGCAGGTAGTCCGGGGCCACACAGGTCTGTCCAGCGTTGAGGCACTTGCCCCAGACCAGCCGTTGCGCCGTGAGCTCCAGGTCAGCATCCGGGGCCACGATCGCCGGGCTCTTGCCCCCCAGTTCCAGGGTCACCGGAGTCAGTTGCCGCGCCGCCGCCGCCATCACCTGCTGGCCGATGCGGGTACTGCCGGTGAACAGGATGTGATCGAAGCGCTGCTCCAGCAGGGCCTCGGCCGTGGTGCCATCCCCCTCCACCACCACATGCAGCGCCGGGTCGAGGAAGTCGCGCACCAGCGTCGCCAGGGCCGCACTGGTGGCCGGGGTCAGTTCCGAGGGCTTGACCACCGCCGCATTGCCCGCCGCGATCGCCGCCACCAGGGGCGCCAGCGCCAGGGACAGCGGATAGTTCCAGGGAGCGATGATCAGCACCACCCCTAGGGGCTCCCACTGCACCCGGGAGTAGGCGGGCCAGTGGTACCAGGGAGTCGCCACAGAGCGAGGCCGGGTCCAGCGCCCCAGGTTCGCCAGGGCATGACGGAGTTCGCCCTCCACCTGACTGAGTTCGGCGACGAAGGACTCCAGCGCCGGTTTACCCAGATCCTCAGCCAGGGCCGCCAGCAGTTGCAGCCGTCGCTGTCGCAGGCCCTGCAGCAGGGCGCGCAGGTGGCGCCGCCGCACCTCGGTAGGCTGCAGGTCGGGCTGGGCTGAGCGCAAC
>CAWUMD010000025.1:0-16156 GCA_963923365.1 uncultured bacterium | reverse complement strand
CCCTGGCCACCGCAGCCCGTAGCCTCGAACTGGCGATTCGGGCCGCGGTGGTCAGCGGCGATCTGCCCAGTGGGGACTATACCGTCAGCTGGGAATTCCACGAGGACGAGGTGCTGATTTCGGATCTGGCGATCGCCAGCCCCCACTGCCGCCAGCCCCTGGTGCGCGAGCAGCTGCGCCAGCTGGTGAAGCCTTACCAGGTGGAGCGGGAGGTCCCCGCCCCCAACGGCAGTCGCCGGGTCAGCAACTTCCACCTCTCCCTGGAAACGACCTAGGCTTTCGCCTCCAGAGCGGCCAGACGGCTGCGCAGCTCGCGGTTCTCCTCGGCCAACTGATCCAGGCGGCGCTGGGTGTCCTGCAGCCCCCGCTCGCTGCCGATCGCCTTGCGTACCCGCTGCACCGCCTCCTCCGCCAGCCGCTTCACCCGTCCATCCGGGCTGGACTGCTGCAGCCCCGCCAGAATTGACGCTGCCCGAGTCTGCTCCATCCGCCCCAGGGCCGTGACCACCGCCACCTGGGTGAGGAAGAAGCTCTCATGACTGAGGCTCTCCAGGCGATCGAGCACCCGCTCGACCTCGGCCTTGCTCTGCCCGGCCGCGACACTGCCCAGAGCCCGGATCGCGGCCAGCCGCAGGGGCTGGGGCGTCCCGGCGCGGGTCTGCTCGAGAATCAGCTCCAGGGCAGCCTCGCTGCGGCTGAACTGGGCCAGTCCGGTGACCGCTGCCGAGCGCAGGGTCTCGTTCCAGCTGGGACGATCCTTGAGTACGGCCTTGAGCAGCTTCAGCACCGGCTTTTCCTTGCTCTCGCCGTCCACCTCGCCGCTGCCCAGGCGGGCGATCGCCGCGATCGCGGCCGCCTCGGGCAGATAGCTGGGGTCACCCTTCTCGGCAACGCTGCGGATCGCCTTGAAGGCAGCGGCGGTGCGGAAGTGGGCCAGGGCCTCAAGCGTGGCCTTGCGCACCCGGCTGTTGGTGTCCTTCAGGCCCGGCAGTAGCGCCGCCACCGCCTGATCGAGCTTGAGGCCACCCAGGGCCTGGGCAATTTCCACCCGCACGCCCCAGAACGGATCCTCCTTCAGAGCCCTGGCCAGGGCCTGACAGGCCTCCAGGCTGCCCTGGCGACCGAGGGCCTCCGCCGCCAGCAGCCGCGACAGCGGATCGGGATCGTGGCGCAGCTGGGCGACCAGCTCCGGCAGGGCGTAGCTCAGCTCCACGGTCTTGAGGGTGTGGTGGCCGACATCGAAGCTGACGAAGGCAGGCTTCTCCGCCAGGGGGACGTAGAAGGCCTGCTCCCGCTCGTGGATGCGCAGGGACAGGGGCTGCAGCGTCACCTTGGCTGCCTTGCCCTCGCCGCTGACGAAACCGAAGGCCACGGGGATCGTCAGGTCGAACAGTCCCTTGCCCTCGGCGTCCGCCTGGGTCTGGGTGACCGTCAGCTTCGCCAGGTTGGCCTCACCGTCCCAGCTGAAGCCGATCTTGTAGTCGGGGTGACCGCCCCGGAAGACGTACTGGTCGAACAGGGGCAGCAGATTGCGGCCGGTCTCCTGCTCGATCGCCCGCAGCAGATCGACAGTTTCCACGGTGCGGTGGGCGTTGTCGCCCACGAAGCGGCGGATGCTGCGCCAGAACAGGTCCTCGCCCAGCTGCTGGCGGATCATGTGGTAGACGCAGCCACCCTTCTCGTAGAGGTGGCGGTCGTAGAGTTCGATCGCCTCGCGGTAGACGTGGGTGACGATCGGACGGCGGTAGCGGCTGCGGTCCTCATCCAGGTAGCTGCGCTGCTGACCGAGGCGGTAGTAGGCAGCGTCATCAGCTCCCAGCTCGTGGTCAAACCAGAGCACCTCGCTGTAGGTGGCCATGCCCTCCTTAATCCAGGCGTGGCTCCAGTGGCGGATCACCACCAGATCACCGAACCACTGGTGGGCCAGTTCGTGGGCCACCAGACTCTCGCTGCTGAGGTTGTCGAGGGCGGCCCGTTCATCCAGCAGGCAGCGGTCGGTCAGCAGGGTGCAGCTGCTGTTTTCCATGCCGCCGAAGATAAAGTCGTCGACGCACACCTGGTCGTAGTTGGGGAAGGGGTAGGCGTAGCCGAAGGTCTGGCTGAAGAACTCGACCATGCGCGGCGTCTTGCCCATGGTGCGCAGGGCCTGTTCCTCGCGCCCCTTCTGGACCCAGTAGCGGATCGCCTTGCCGTTCCAGAGATCGGAGTGCTGACTGAACTCGCCCACCGCCAGGGTCATCAGGTAGGTGGGGTGCACCTCCTGCTGGGCCCAGTGGATGATCCGATGTCCGCCGTCCTCCTCCACCTGCTGCAGGACGCCGTTGGAGATCACCATCAGCGGCTGGGGTACCCGCACCCGGATTTCGCTGGTGGCCAGCTGGCCGGGGTAGTCGAAGCAGGGAAACCAGTAACGGGAGTCCTCGTCCTCGCCCTGGGTCCAGACCTGGACCGGCTTATCGGGGTAATGCTCGTCGGGGCCGATGAAGTAGATGCCCCGCTGGGGATGGTCGAGGCGGTAGCTGACCATCAGGTCGAGGCTTTTCCCGGCACGGGTGGCGTTGCGCAGGTGCACCGTCAGCCGTTCGCCGTCGTAGTCGAAGCGCTGTTTCTGGCGGCCGACCCGGACCTCGTCGATCTGCTGCTGCACCGCATCCAGCACCAGGGTGGTGATGCCGTCGCGGACCGGGGTGAGGGTGATGCGGCAGACCCCCTGCAGGCGCTGGTTCGTCGGATCCAGATCCAGATCGAGGAAGACGTGCTCCACCTGCCCCGGTCGGTCGGGGCTGTAATGAGGCTTGGCACCGGGCAGCTCGAAACTGCGGCGGGATTCCTCATCGAGCAGACCGAAGCCGAAGAAGTTCTGGGTCATGGGGGATTACCGGGAAGCAACGGGCACCGCCGCAGCGGACGCTGGGCCCATTGTCCAACAGGAAACCCGCTGGGTTCTCGGGGGCACCGACAAGCTGGGGTTATGGCTGAGCAGGCGATCGCGACAGCCTGCTAATCGATCGCTCCAGAGAAATTAATGTTGATGGCAGAGACTTCTCCGGGGGGAGCCCACCGCGTTGAATCAGGAAGGTAAGGCGCTCAAGTTGTCTCCTTTCGAGTCCTAATCCGTCTATCGGAACCCCAGCCCTGGTCAGTTCTGATCAGGGCTTTTCCTGACCCAGGGGGTCAGCCCCCTCACCGGCAACGGGTGTTCTCTGATCCGACACCGACCGTGATCCCTGCTTCAGACCTATGAACCTATGCGGATATCGCCGCTTGCGGATCGCCAAGCCATAACTTGTATCTTTCCAGTCTTTACAGGGGCTTGAAACCCCGACAAGCTGGAGCTGCCTCAGCCTGCCATCAGCCATGACCTGCTCCGAACCGCTGCCTGACGACGAGGTCGATCCGGGCCAGCCCCTGACTGAATCCACAGTGCTGTTCAGTAGCCACCGCCTAGTCCCCCTGGCGTTTGCCGATGGCACCTATGGCTGTCAGGTCGAGGCTCCCGATGGGGCCCAGATACTGATCCGCCTGCGGGGCTGTCCCTCGGCTGGCGATGGCCTGCTGAAGGGACAGTTCTGGCTGATGAAGTCTCTCAAGAAGACTCTGGCTGAGGAGAGCTATAAGGCCCCCCGACTGAATCGACTACCCAGGCAGGACCTGGGTTAAGTCGCTTGCAGCTCGGACCGGGGCGGTGTGGGCAGCCCCCCACTCGGGTCCGCCAGCCGTTCGAGGTAATCCCCGTTCGGGTCATCGCCCTGGCAGTCGGGGCAGAACCAGACAGCCTGACTCGCCAGACGGATGGGCGACATCCAGCGACCACAATCAGGGCAGAGGGGAGCGGCAGCAGGGATTGAAGTCATACCTCTGATGATCGCCCCACCGAACCCGCACCGTCTGTCGTCCGGACGACGCCACCCGGAACCGGGGCCCGGGCACCGCACAATAGAGAACGCCTGCTGGCCCCCGTGACCCTGCCACCCGACCCCCCATGACCTTTTCCGCCCTGGTTCGTGCCCTTGCCCAGAGCACCCTCGCCCAGGAACTGCAGCTGAAGCTGGTGGACCAGCCGCGACTGCGCCTCAGCGGGGCCGGGCGCCTCCCCCAGGGGCTGGTGGCCTCGGCATTGGCCCAGGGCGAAAACCGCTGTCTGGCGGTGATCTGCCCGACCCTGGAGGAAGCCGGGCGCTGGGCGGCCCAGCTGGAGATGATGGGCTGGCCGACGGTGTCCTTCTACCCCACCAGCGAAGCCTCCCCCTACGAGCCCCTCGATCTGGAGTCGGAACTGGTCTGGGGGCAGCTGCAGGTACTGGCGGATCTGGTGGGCGGCCAGCGCCAGGGCGCCATCGTTGCCACTGAGCGGGCCCTGCAGCCTCACCTGCCGCCCCCGGAGCAGCTGGCACCCCAGTGTTTGCCCCTGAAGAAGGGTCAGGAAATCAACCTCAGCCAGCTGGGGGAACAGCTGGCGCAGATGGGCTACGAGCGGGTCAACTCCGTAGACAGCGAGGGTCAGTGGGCCCGCCGGGGCGACATCATCGACCTGTTCCCGGTGGCCTCGGAACTGCCGGTGCGCCTGGAACTGTTCGGGGATGAGCTGGAGCGGCTGCGGGAGTTTGACCCTGCCAGCCAGCGTAGTCTCGACCAGTTGACGGAACTGGTAATTACCCCCACCAGCTACCTGCCCCTGATCCGGGCCGGGCTGCAGGGGCAGGACCTGAGTGCTTACCTGTCCGCCGAGGACCGGGAGGCCTTCGAGCAGGACCAGCCGGTGGAGGGGCTGCGGCGGCTGATGGGGCTGGCCTTCGAGCGGCCCGCCAATCTACTGGACTATCTGCCCCCGGACTGTCTGGTGGCGGTGGAAGATCCGGCCCAGGCGATCGCCCACGGCCAGCGCTGGCTCGAGCAGGTGGAGGAACACCACCGCAGCCTGCCGGTGGACTGGCCGCTGCTGCACCGCGATCCGGCGGTGGCCCTGGCCGAGCTCGAACGCTTCACCCGCCTCGACCTCGAGACCCTGCACGAGGTGCGCACCGACGACGGCATCCCCAGCCTCAATCTGGCGGCCCGGCCGGTGCCCGCCATTCCCCACCAGTTCGGCAAGCTGGCGGAGCAGCTGCGGGGCGAGCGCGATCGGGGCTTCGGTATCTGGCTGGTGTCGGCCCAGCCCAGCCGCACCGTTGCCCTGCTGCAGGAGCACGACTGCCCGGCCCAGTTCATCCCCAACCCCAAGGACTACCCGGCGATCGCCAAGCTGCAGGAGCAGAAGGTACCGACCGCCCTCAAGTACAGCGGGCTGGCGGAACTGGAGGGCTTCATCCTGCCAACCTTCCGCACGGTGGTGGTTACCGACCGGGAGTTCTTCGGCCAGCACAGCCTCGCCAGCCCCGGCTACGTGCGCAAGCGCCGCCGCGCCGCCTCGAAGCAGATCGACCCCAACAAGCTGCGCCCCGGCGACTACGTGGTGCACCGCAACCACGGCATCGGTCGCTTCGCGAAGCTGGAAAGCCTCAGCGTCGGTGGTGAGACCCGCGAATATCTGGTGATTCAGTATGCCGACGGCGTGCTGCGGGTGGCGGCGGACCAGTTCGGCACCCTGTCGCGCTTCCGGGCCAACAGCAAGGAGAAGCCGGTCCTCAACAGCATGACCGGCAAGGCCTGGGAGAAGACCAAGGCCAAGGCCCGCAAGGCAATCCAGAAGATCGCCGTCGACCTGCTCAAGCTCTACGCCCAGCGGGCCCAGCAGCAGGGCCACAGCTTCCCGGTCGACCAGCCCTGGCAGCAGGAACTGGAGGACTCCTTCGCCTATGCCGCCACCCCGGACCAGCTGCAGGCGACGGCCGATGTGAAGCGCGACATGGAGAGCGATCGCCCCATGGACCGCCTCGTCTGCGGCGATGTCGGCTTCGGCAAGACCGAGGTGGCGATCCGGGCGATCTTCAAGGCCGTCACCAGCGGCAAACAGGTGGCGATGCTGGCGCCGACCACCATCCTCACCCAGCAGCACTACCACACCCTCAAGGAGCGCTTCGCTCCCTACCCGATCCGCCTGGGGCTGCTCAACCGCTTCCGCACCGCCGGGGAACGCAAGCGGATTCTCGACGATCTGGCCCGGGGCGAACTGGACATCGTCGTCGGTACCCACCAGCTGCTGGGCAAGGGCACCCAGTTCCACGACCTGGGCCTGCTGGTGGTGGACGAGGAGCAGCGCTTCGGCGTCAACCAGAAGGAAAAGATCAAGCAGCTCAAGGCCTCGGTGGACGTGCTCACCCTCAGTGCCACGCCGATCCCGCGTACCCTCTACATGGCCCTGTCCGGGGTGCGGGAGATGAGCCTGATCACGACACCGCCTCCGAGTCGGCGACCGATCATGACCCACCTGGCGCCCCTCGATCCCGAGACGGTGCGCAGCGCCATCCGCCAGGAACTGGACCGGGGCGGGCAGGTGTTCTACGTTGTGCCGCGGGTGGAAGGGATCGAGGCGATCGCCGCCCGCCTAATCGAGATGATCCCCAGCCTGCGGGTGGCGGTGGCCCACGGCCAGATGGACGAAGGCGAGCTGGAGTCAACGATGCTCGGCTTCAACAACGGCGAGGCGGACCTGATGGTCTGCACGACGATCATCGAGTCGGGGCTCGACATCCCGCGGGTGAACACGATCCTGATCGAGGACGCCCACCGCTTCGGTCTCAGTCAGCTCTACCAGCTGCGGGGCCGGGTCGGCCGCTCCGGCATCCAGGCCCACGCCTGGCTGTTCTACCCCGATGCGGCCAGCCTCTCGGATCAGGCCCGCCAGCGGCTGCGGGCGATCCAGGAGTTCGCCACCCTGGGTAGTGGTTACCAGCTGGCGATGCGGGACATGGAAATCCGTGGCGTCGGCAACCTGCTGGGGATGGAGCAGTCGGGCCAGATGGATGTGATCGGCTTCGAGCTCTACATGGAGATGCTCGAGGAGGCGATCGCCGAGATCCGCGGCCAGGAGATTCCGGCGGTGGACGACACCCAGGTCGACCTGCCGGTGACCGCCTTCATCCCCGGCGACTACATCCCCGACCTGGACGGCAAGATGGCCGCCTACCGGGCCGTGGCTGCCGCCCCGGACAAGCGGGCCCTGACGGCGATCGCCGCCGACTGGAGCGACCGCTACGGCCCGCTGCCCAAAGCCACCCAGCAGCTACTGCGGGTGATGGAACTGAAGCAGGTGGCCAAGGCCGTCGGTTTCAGCCGCATCCGCCCCGAGGGCAAGCAGCACGTGATTCTGGAAACGCCGATGGAGGCCCCGGCCTGGAAGCTGCTGGCGGAACGGCTGCCCAGCCATCTGCACAGCCGCTTCGTCTACGCCAAGGGGCAGGTGACGGTGCGTGGTCTGGGGGTGATGGGCATCGACCAGCAGCTGGAGAGCCTGATCGACTGGCTGGGAAAGCTCCAGGGCGCCCTGCCGGAGGCGGCAACGGAGGCGGTGCTGTCGGTTTAGGGATAACCTCGGCAAGCCCGAAAGCGTCCTGGCAGACCCTAGAGTCTATTTGAAGAAGGGAGAGGGAGATACCTCGTTGCTATCTGATAGCCATGAGCAGTATCAGGAGAATCTCCTAACCGCCCAAGGATCAGGCTGAAAAGACTTTTGAATCAGACCCTAAGCTTTACCATTGAGGCATCGCGAGGGATAGCTGAATCTCAGATCTGACAGTTGGCATACACCCGGGATATCTTCTCCCCGGATTCGACATCCATCAGCTGTGTATGATCATTGAAGACAAGGCGCATCTTGAACGCCTTACTGGGCATCGCAGCCAGGAGAGTTCTGCTGTTGCCCGTCAGTAGCCAATTCCGAACTAGGGTGTACTGGGTGCCGGTATAGGTTGAGCAGCTAGAGCTACCGGAGCCGGAGCACTTCCGGTAGTTGAAATCACTGCGGGTAAAGCTATTCGGGCGGCCCTCCCCATCCAGGGCAATCACCCGGTCCCCAGCACCAATCTCCAGGCGCCGGGCATTCAGAAAGGCACTGGCAGTGTCATCGGAGCCATCACCATAGAACCGCTTCTGAAGGATGGATGTCAGGTAGCAGTTTCCCTGCTTGGCCCCCCAGAGGGTGGCGATCACTCTGCCCCGAGGGTTATAGGGGGAGTTCTCGTCCGGTCCCTTGTCATCACCACCGAAGAAGAGATTGAAGGGCAGCATGAAGATTCCCTTGACCAGATCTGCACCCGCCTCCAGCAACCCCGGATTGTTGTCGGAATCTCCTCCGACCTGGCTGATGTAAACCATCCCGACTGGGGCATCCACAAGCGGTGAGCGGATGGTCAGCAACTGGTTCTTGGGCCAGTTGGACAGCCCGTAAGGAATCTGTCTCAGGTTCAGCTGATCTTCATCAATGGTGTCTGCAGCCACAGCGGTGCTGACCAGCAGAGTGCTGGCAGTTAGAAGCATTGGCCAGTGGAGGTTTCTCATACCGTCGTCCTGTAACGGGGCTAGATTCAGCAGATCACGCCCAGACAGGCCGTAACCCTGGGGTTTTCGCGATTCTGACCCGGAACCTGAATCGCTCTGCGGTCTGAAAAATTGCGGAAGAGGTTGATCGGCAGTCCCATCGCGGCAATCTTGGTGCCGGTCGTGCCCAGAGTCTCACCTCGGCCATGAATACCGACCAGTCTGCCGGCCTGATCGAAAATACCGCCCCCACTCATCCCGGTGATGGTCTGAGCACTGTAGGTGAGGGTATAGCCATCCGGCTGGCTGCTCAGACTGAGGAGTTGTCCTGTAGAGGCTCTTAGGGAGCTGCTGGTGATTTCCGGACTGCGATTGGCGGAGAAGCCGGCGACCAGAATCGTATCTCCCAGACTGAGATCATTGCTGTTACCCAGAGGGGCCGTGAAGTAGTCCCGACGGCTGGGCAGTGTGATCAGAGCCATATCGCTGTCATCAATCCGGATAATCGCAGCTCGGGAAAAGGATTCACTGCTCTGATCCGGGAAGATGACACTTCCTGTTTCCTGAGCACTGATTGCCCTCAGGACGTGCCAAGCGGTGAGTATCGTGTAGGTTGGTGAGCCCCCCTCCAGCCGCTGCACGATCACCCCGGAGCCGGAACTGCCTGGAGTCTGGATATCCACCGTGACCCGGACTGCATTACCGAAAGCTTGGCTACTACGGGATGATTCCTCAGCTCGCATCGGCACTGTAGCCAGCACATGCGTCAGGGCGATCGCCACCAGCATGGTGGGTACTCGTCGGGAGTCACGAGAGCGGTTCCCAGTCGTGAGTTCCTGCAATGAAAGAGCAGTTCGCAATGGCACGAGAGGTCCTACGGACTGAATCGGTAGACGGATGACGATAATCTTTTATTTCCCAACCAGTCAGCTGGGAGCAGGCCAGGGTTGGCTCAGGGAAAGCAGCTACCAGAGGCCTTCCGGGGTCTTCGTAGTCGTTGAAGCTGCCGTTGGGGGATTCTCTACGGCAGCGGCGGTATTCAGCAACTCCTGCACATCGATGTAGAGACGATCACTGGTCTCATTAAGAGGGCCACGGCTGTTGACACGAACCGCCAGCAGACTACGCAGGGTGGTGGTGGGATCCTGACCGGGCTTGAGTGTGTAGAGCAGTCCATCGCAGGGGCCCGGGTTCGCCTGGGCTGTACAGATGACAGACGCACCATTCATCCGTCCAGTGGTCAGGAACCGCAGACGGCCTTCGCGGCGGAAGGTCTCGAACCGGCTGGAAACTTCCTGGCAACGGCGTTCTGGGCTCCAACCCGCATCGCTGAAGGAATTGCTGACCCAACGGATCACACTGACAGTCTGGCCGGTGCTGGTCTGGGCCAGGGTTGCCGGGGTGGCACCCGATTTACCACAGTAGAAGCGCACTGCCGACGCTGCAGCAGGGGACGGGGCCAGGAGACTGCCTACGTACAGGCTGAGAGCGGCGAGTCCCTGGAGGGCATTGAGTCGGGACATGGGCGTCAACAGGTTGAACTTCCAGATTGATTTTAGTCTGTCGGCATTTGACTTTCACCAGAGTAGATTACTCTGATTCCCCGATTGCGGGTTGGTTGCATCCCAGAGCGGCGATTGATTGGGACTGGACGAGGTCGCCGGCTCAGATCGACGGCGAGGTCCCGTCACCGGAGGGGCTGCTGCCGGTCTTATTTGAGGAGCTTCGGACGCTGTAGAAACCGTATTGGCGCGATTCGATGTAACTGGCGAGGGCGATCGCTCGACCGTTTCCTCCCTTAGTTGGGGCAGCTTACGGAGCAACTGTCGGGCTTTTTCGTAGACAAAGCCATCCGGCTGTACAGCCTGCAACTGCTTGCGAAGCTGCTGCAGTTCCTGTCTGTTTTCCCTGACATTCGCGGCCTCTAACCCTGTCTGAATCAGACGGCTTGCGCGGTCAATCATCTGGCTGTCCTGGAGTTCCGCTTGCAGTCGTTGGCGGGCCGTCTCCAGAACTGGGGTCAGCTGTTCGGAGGTGAGGCCTGGTTCAGATGCAGCAGGTTGGGCCACAATCCGGGGCAGCAGTTGCTCCAGGGTCTTGAGATTACGGCGCAAACTATCGAGATCCTGGGGTTGCGCCAGGTCCCTCACCAGTTGGCGGGTGTTGGGGAGGAGTGCCCGGTCCACTGGCATTGGTGCCGGGTGGGGTTCAGCCAGCTGCAGTGTTTCACAGGTGCCCTGCAATCTACACAGCAGCGTACCTCGGCTGAGCAGCCAGGCCAGGCCCGTCCCCGCCAGGGCCGCTAGGAGAACCAAACCTGCAGCGGAGGCCAGTCTGCTTCCAGTTGCCCCGCAGTCAGTCTCTGCCTCTCCCTCCCAGGAATCAGCCGGTTCCGATGACTCCGACTGCGCAGGTGGGCGGGTCGGATGCCCCGGCGCGACGACCCGAGTTGCCTGGGTCTGGGTTTCGGTGCCTGCTGCGGCCATAACCGGATCAACAGTCCAAATCGTGGCACCGCTGATGGCAGCGACGGCCTCAAGCATCTCCCGGGCTGTCGGAAAGCGCAGGGCAGGCATCACCTCCGTGGCTCGCTCCAGTACCGTTGCCAGTTCCGGAAGAAGGTCGGGTGTGAACTCCCGCCAGCGAATCGCTCCCGTTGCCGGATCCGAGGGTAGTTCCTGAGGATGGTGGCCACTGAGCAAGGTGATCAGGGTCAAGGCCAGAGCGTAGAGGTCACTGCTGAAGATGGGGCGTCCAGCGGCCTGTTCCGGTGGCATATAGCCCTGGGTACCGATCACCACCGTGCTGACGAGCAGCCCGGAGGGCAATCGGGTGGCACCCATCGCCTCTCGTACAGCTCCGAAATCGATCAGGACTGGCAGGTGATCACCCGTGCGCAGAATGATGTTGGCTGGCTTGATATCCCGGTGTAGCAGACCTCGTTCATGCAGGTGCACAAGCACCGGCAGTAGGTCCAGCAGCAGCTGGAGGGCGGTCGCACCATCGATCTGTCCTAGGCTGGCAAGGGTACTGCCGGGAATGTATTCCTGCACCAACCAGAAAGCACCATCTTCCTGGAAATAGGCAAACAGTTCGGGGATCTGGACGTGCCCACGCCCTACGTCCTCCAGCACTTTTGCCTCCCGAAGGAATGCCGCCTCAACGGTCGCCCGGGTCTGGTCGTTGTTCTGAATCGGGCGCAGGCGCTTCACCAGTACCTGACGCCGGGAGGGCAGTTGCTCATCCTGGGCCAGGTAAGTATCGCCGAAGCCGCCCTTGACCAGAGACTGCAGGAGACGATAACGACTGGCGAGCAGAGGTTGGGATCCGGGATCAGGGCTGTCTGACATCAGGGTCCGGCAACAGTGATATCTGATTTTCGGTGAGGCTAGGCCCGACCACAACCACCGGGGGAATGAACTTCAGTCGAGCCCCAGGGCAACCCCTTCCCCCCGCGGGTCGGCAGCGCCGCTAAGCCCACCATCGGGGGCGATCGCCAGCAGATTGCCGTTGCCCCAGGGCTCGGTTTCGCGGATACGGTAGCCATAGCCCACCAGCGCATTCACCGTCAGCGGATCGAAGCCGAAGCGCTCAAGCCGCAACTGGTCGGGTACCCACTGCTGGTGCAGCCGCGCCGCCGCAACCGCCGCACCGACATCCAAGCCGTAGACCTGGTGGTTGAGGATCAGCTGCAGCACAGTGCTGATGATCGTACTGCCGCCGGGGGCACCGCCCGCCAGCCGCGGCTGACCGTTCTCCCGCAGGATGAACGGGGTCATGCTCGACAGCGGCGTCTTGCCGCCCTCCGGACGGTTGGCCTGACTCAGCCCCACCAGCCCAAAACTATTGCGGGCATCGGGAGCTGCCGAGAAGTCGTCCATCTCGTTGTTGAGCAGGATGCCAGTGCCCGGCACGGTCACGCCGGAGCCGAAGCGGGTGTTGATCGTGAAGGTGAGACTGATCACCGTGCGATCACCATCCACCACCGTCAGGTGACTGGTGTTGGGAGCACCGGTCTTTTCGGCCCAGCCCAGCTGGGTGGCGGTGGCCGGTTGTACCTGGTCCTGGGTGCGGGCCTGCTCGGCAGGAATCTCGGCGGCCCGAGCCTTGAGGTAGCCCGGGTCGAGCAGCTGGCGGACGGGAACCGGCGTAAAGGCAGGGTCTCCCAACCAGCGAGCCCGATCGGCGAAGGCGATCTGCTGGGCACTGGCCAGCCGGTGCAGCGCCTGGGGGCTATGCCAGGGCCAGCGGTCGAATCCACTGAACTCGAGCAGGGCCAGGGACTGCAGCAGCGCCACCCCACCGGAGGAGGGCGGCGGCATCGAGCAGACCTGCCACTGCCGGAAGGGGCCACAGAGGGGCTGCCGCCAGATGGGTCGGTAGCCCGCCAGATCCGCTGCTGTCATCAGACCCCCGTTGCGACGCTGATCGGCCACAATGGCGCGGGCGATCGCCCCCCGATAGAAACTCTCGGGTTGGCGGGCCAGCTCCGTCAGACTGCGGGCCAGCTCCGGCTGGCGCAATACCGATCCCAGGGGCGCGATCTGCCCCCCCGGCAGAAAGACCGCCGCACTGGCGGGATAGCGGCTCAGCAGGGTCTGCTGCTGCTGCAGATTCAGGCGCAGCAGGGGCGTAACCGGAATTCCCTGGTCCGCCAGCCGAATCGAGGGCTGCACCAGCCGGGACCAGGGCAGTCGCCCGTAACGGCGATGCAGTTCCTGCAGTCCGGCGAGGGTACCGGGGATGGCGATCGCCCGATACCCTTCCCGACTGGCGCGGGGGTCCGCCTGACCATCGACCTGCCGGTACATGGTCGGCGTCGCTGCCGCCGGAGCCCGCTCCCGGAAATCAAGGGCTTCGAGGCGATCGCCCTGCTGAATCAGCAGAAAGCCGCCCCCCCCGATTCCCGCTGCGTAGGGTTCACTGACCGAAATCGCCAGGGTGGTGGCGATCGCTGCATCAGCGGCATTGCCCCCGGCGCGCAGGATTTCCAGCCCGGCCGCACTGGCCTGGGGCGTGGCGCTGACCACCATTGCCCGGCGGGCCTGGGTCGGCAGCAGCGCGGTCGCCGGGAGGGGCGCACTCAGCAGCAGCACCAGGAACAGGAATCTCCAGGGTCGGCGGCGCAGCATGGGGAGGCAGGACGGGCAACGGACTCGACCGTACCAGACTTGGGGCGATCGCCGATCTCCCCTCCGGCAGAGGCCTGTGGAACCATGGAACCGTTGCGCCAAGGCATAAACGATGACGGTTGCCGAACTGCCGCTGCTCAAGGGTCAGGGACTGCCCGAGTTCGAGCGGATCACCCCGGAGCAGGTGGCGGCGATCGCCGACCTGCTGGATGACCTGGAACGGGAGCTCAGCCAGCTCGAACAGACCCTGGAACCGACCTGGGCCGGCCTGGTGGAACCCCTGGACCGTCTGGGCGAACGGTTGCGCTGGAGCTGGGGCGTGGTCGGCCACCTGATGGGGGTGCGCAACAGTGACGCCCTGCGCGAGGCCTACCAGGCGATCCAGCCGCGGGTGGTGGCCTTCTACAATCGCCTCGGCCAGAGCCGCCCGATTTATGACGCCTTCAGGGCTCTCAGGAGTGGCCCTGCCTGGGCCACTCTCGATGCCGGGCAGCGGCGCATCGTTGAGGCCTCCCTGCGGGAAGCGGAACTGGCGGGGGTGAGCCTGCCGCCGGAGCAGCAGGAGCAGTTCAACGCCATCCAGATGGAACTGGCCCAGCTGGCCACTGACTTCAGCAACCATGTGCTCGATGCCACCAAGGCCTACAGTCTGATCCTGCGCACTGCAGAGGAGATCGACGGGCTCCCCCCCAGCCTGCTGGCCCTGGCCGCCCAGTCCGCCCGGGAAGCGGGCGAGAGCGAGGCTACCGCAGAGATCGGTCCCTGGCGGATCACCCTCGACTTCCCCAGCTTCGGGCCCTTCCTCAAGTCCAGCCGCCGCCGGGATCTGCGCGAGCAGATCTACCGCGCCTACATCCGCCGCGCCGCCGATGGAGAGCTCGACAACCACCCCCTGATTCTGCGCATCCTCGAACTGCGGCGTCAGAAAGCCCGGCTGCTGGGCTACGCCCACTTCGCCGACCTCAGCCTGGCCAGCAAGATGGCCCCCTCGGTGCTGGCGGTGGAGACGCTGCAGGAGGAACTGCGGGTGGCCAGCTTCGATGCAGCCAGGGCGGAGCTGGAGGATCTGCGCACCTTCGCCCGCGAGCAGGGCGCCCCGGAGGCCGACGATCTGCGCCAGTGGGACATCAGCTTCTGGTCCGAGCGGCTGCGGGAGGCCCGCTTCGCCTTCAACGAGGAGGAACTACGGCCCTACTTCCCGCTGCCCCGGGTGCTCGATGGGCTCTATGCCCTCTGCGAACGCCTGTTCGGTATCCGCATCGAACCGGCGGATGGCGAGGCGCCGGTCTGGCACCCGGATGTGCGCTACTGCCGGGTGCGCAATGAGGCAGGCGAGGCGATCGCCGCCTTCTACCTCGATCCCTACAGCCGCCCGGCGGAGAAGCGGGGCGGCGCCTGGATGGACGACTGCCTGGGCCGCAGCCGCAGCGGCGGCGAGAGCCGCAATCCCGTTGCCTATCTGGTCTGCAACCAGAGCCCGCCGGTGGGAGACACCCCCAGCCTGATGACCTTCGCCGAAGTGGAGACACTGTTCCACGAGTTTGGCCACGGGCTGCAGCACATGCTCACCACCGTGGACCATCCGGGCTGTGCGGGGATCAACAACGTCGAGTGGGATGCGGTGGAACTGCCCAGCCAGTTCATGGAGAACTGGTGCTACGACCGGGCCACCCTGTTCGGCATGGCCCATCACTGGCAGAGCGGCGAGCCACTGCCGGAGCACTACTACGAGAAACTGCTGGCAGCCCGCACCTTCATGGCCGGCTCAGCGATGCTGCGCCAGCTCAACTTCGGCTTGCTCGATATGGAGCTGCACAG
Source organism: uncultured bacterium (assembly GCA_963923365.1). Taxonomy (GTDB): domain Bacteria; phylum Cyanobacteriota; class Cyanobacteriia; order Synechococcales; family Synechococcaceae; genus CAWUMD01. The sequence continues at coordinate 791 of CAWUMD010000025.1, read as the reverse complement.
CCGCTTCGACCCAGCGGGCACCGAAACCCTGGCCCAAGTGCGCGATCGCCTGGCGGAGCGGACCTCGGTGCTGACACCCCTGCCAGAGGATGCCTTCCTCTGCAGCTTCGGCCACATCTTCGCCGGGGGCTACGCCGCCGGTTACTACAGCTACAAGTGGGCCGAGGTACTGAGTGCCGATGCCTTCGCTGCCTTCGAGGAAGCCGGTCTGGAAAACGAGACCGCGATCCGCGACACCGGCCGCCGCTTCCGGGATACGGTGCTGGCGCTGGGAGGCAGTCAGCCCCCGGAAGAGGTTTTCGCCACCTTCCGGGGGCGCGGCCCGACCACAGACGCGCTGCTGCGCCACAGTGGCCTGACGGCAGCCTAGACAGCTGCCGGACTCGGGAAGCTCAGCGCGGGGAATCGCTGCACTGGGCTTCCAGCATGTCGGCTTCGCTGAGGAGTTCCTCGGCCCGGTGGGTCGTGTCCCGCTCCGTCTTGCCGGTCACTTCCCCAATCAGGTCCTCACCGTCGTAGATCTGACCGAGGTGGGTGCGATCCGGGTTCTGGTGCACAAGCAGATGAATGCGGGTCATGGCGGCGTACCGGTGAGAGAGGCGGGACATAAGCCTCCGTTTCGAGCCTAGCCAGGGAATCCCGGAGCTCGGAACCAGGCACAGGGGAATTTAAGGGTTCCGGCCCCAGGCTGGGTTGGCCGGACGCCCCACCCGGGGAACTGCCGTCGACATCACCCTAGTGGTTCAGGCCAGGGAACGACCCCGCCAGGTCCAGTTGCGGCCAGTCAGGGT
>CAWUMD010000024.1:0-16330 GCA_963923365.1 uncultured bacterium | reverse complement strand
CCGGAGGCGATCAGCGCCGTCCGCTTCGGCCCCGGTCGCCCCGAGGACCTGCTGCTCTACCTGCCGGAACGGCTGCCCCTGCCCAATACGCCCCAGTTTCTGCCCGCCTGTCTGGGGGAACTGCGCCGCCTGCTCAGTCTCCAGGCAGTGGGCCAGGGGTTCACGGTACTGCTGGTGGACGATCGTCCGATGCGCCAGCAACTGGCCAGCCACCTGGCTGCGGATTTCGGTAGCCGTCTGCAGGTGGAGCGCACCGCCCCCGACAGCAATGGCATCCTCGTCTGCGGCTGGTCGTTCTGGCAGACCCACCGTCTGCGCCTGCCGCACCCCCGTCTGCTGGTGGCCACCACCCTGCCCATCCCCAGCCTGGAAGATCCCTGGACCGCCGCGCGGGTAAGCCGCTACCGCCGCGATCGCCAGGACTGGTTCCGCCGCTACCTGCTGCCCCGGTCGCTGCAGCGACTGCAGCAGGGGCTGGCCAGTCTGCGCGACCGGGAGGCCCTCGTGGTCCTGCTTGACAGCCGTCTGCTGCGGCGCAGTTATGGCCAGGACTTCCTCACGGCGCTGGAACCCTACCGGCGGCTGCAGCGCCTCGCTCCGGATCTGTTCGCTGGAGAGGCCGACCCGGACCTCTGCTGACGGCGGGCGTATGATAACCCTGACCCGAGGGAGAACCATGATGGGAGAGGCCAAACGCCGTCAGGACAGCCGCAGGTCCGGCCGTGACCTGGATGCCCCCCTGCTGCCGGGACTGCCGATCAGCAATCGCCAGTCGGAGCAGTTCATCGCCATCACCAGCAAGGGCGCCTGGATTGGCATCGGTCTGCTGGTTGCCTTCTGGGTGACCGTACGCTTCATCGGCCCCGCCTTCGGCTGGTGGCAACTGGCGGACGGCTGACCCCTGCCTCCGGCCCGGGGACCCTTTATCACAGGAATAACTATTTCTTTGGGCTAAGCATTTTTAAGAAAGTGTAAAATCGCTCTCAGAAACGTGGGCTACGGTCATGTTCCTTCGTCTAGCCGAGCAGCACCGCCAATTCGTCAGCGATCTGGTCATGAGTCTTCAGGCTCTGGCGATCGCCCTGGAGAATAACGGCTACCTGGCCTCCTGCTACACCTGCGGCGGCGAGCGGAACAGCGCCTCGTTCATGGTCAGCCTCGGCAACGACCACCTGATCCGCTTCCTGGTTTCGGACTACGGCATCACCTGGACCGAACTGCGGGACGACCGCGAACTGATGAAGCTGGAAGGCGCGGAAGCCATCCAGCAACTGCAGGAACTCGCCAACCTGGTCAAATTCCGGGTCAGCCCCAGTGAGTGTGATCTGCGGACTGCCAAGCAGAACTGAGCAGCGACCCCTGAACGCTGAATGACGAAGCGGGCGGCGATCTCCAGAGATCGCCGCCCGCTGGCGTGAGGGCATCCGCCAACGCGGATCAGCTTTCGCTGGCTTCGGCGTCGCTGGCGGCCTCGGTCCCGACGGTGGTTGCGGACACCGGTGTGCCGATGGCCAGCTTCTCGCGCACCAGGGCTTCGATTTCCGCCCGCAGTTCCGGCTTCTCCTCCAGCAGGGCGATGGTGTTGTCGCGGCCCTGGCCGATATTGTCGCCGTTGTAGCTGTACCAGGCGCCCTTGCGGGTGACCACATTGGTCTCCTCCGCCAGATCCACCAGACAGCCGAGGGTGGAGATGCCCTTGCCGAAGATGATGTCGAACTCGGCGATGCGGAACGGCGGCGCCACCTTGTTCTTGGCGACCTTCACCTTGGCGCGGATCCCGAATTCCTCGGTGCCCTTCTTCAGGGTCTGGATGCGGCGGATGTCGAGGCGCACGGAGGCGTAGAACTTCAGGGCCTGACCGCCGGTGGTGGTTTCGGGGCTGCCATAGGTGACGCCGATCTTCTGGCGCAGCTGGTTGAGGAAGATGACCGTGCAGCCGGACTTGCCGATGTTACCGGTGATCTTGCGCATTGCCTGGCTCATCAGGCGCGCCTGCAGACCGACGACGGTGTCACCCATCTCGCCTTCGATTTCCGCCCGGGGCGTGAGGGCCGCCACGGAGTCGACCACCACCAGATCCACCGCCGCCGAGCGCACCAGCTGGTCAACGATTTCCAGGGCCATTTCGCCGGTGTCCGGCTGGGAGACCAGCAGGTTCTCGATATCCACCCCAACGTGGGCGGCATAGACCGGGTCGAGGGCGTGCTCGGCGTCCACGAAGGCGGCGACGCCCCCCTGCTTCTGCACCTCGGCGATCGCGTGCAGAGTCAGGGTCGTTTTACCGGAGCTCTCCGGACCGTAGACTTCGATGATCCGTCCCTTGGGCAGACCGCCACCGAGGGCCAGATCGAGGGTGAGGGCGCCAGTGGGAATCGTCTCGATCCGCATGCGGGAGGCATCCCCGAGCCGCATGATCGAACCCTTGCCGAAGTTGCGCTCGATCTGGGACAGCACCATGTCGAGAGCCTTGGCTTTCTCCTGGTTGGCGGTGTCGGTTTTGGGAGGCATGGGGGGAGCCAGAGAAATGCGGCTCCTATGTTATGCCATGACGCTTGCCAATGGAGTAGATATGTACCTGTTCAGGTCGTAGGATGTCATAGCGCCCTGCCGAAGCCCCATGAGCCCTGAAACCGATCTGCAGCCGGTGAGCATCGGCGGCCTCAGTCAGTACCTGAAAGCCCTGGTGGAGGAAGACCCGCAGCTGGCTCGTCTCTGGCTGGTGGGCGAGGTGACCAGCGCCAATGCCCACGCCAAGGGGCTGTTCTTCACCCTGCGCGACTGTGAGGGCAGCGACACGCTCAACTGCGTGGCCTGGAACAGCGCGGGCAACCCCCTGCACCACCGTCCGCAGCCTGGCGATCAGGTGTTGGTGCTGGGCGGGGTCCGTCTCTGGACCGGGCGCAGTCAGTACCAGTTCACCGTTGTGCAGTGTCTGGAAGCGGGCCAGGGGCTGCAGGCCCTGCGCCGCCGTCAGCTGGAGCAGCGGCTGGCTGCGGAAGGCCTGTTTGCTCCCGAGCGGAAGCGTCCCTTGCCGTGCTACCCGCGCATCCTCGCCGTGGTCACTTCGGCCAGTGCCGCCGCCTGGGGCGACATCCGCCGTACCCTGCAGCAGCGGGATCCGAGTCTGCGGGTGCTGCTGTCACCTGCCACGGTGCAGGGGGCCGAGGCCCCCCGTTCGATCGCCATCGCTCTGGAGCGGGTGGTCGCCGATGGTCGGGCGGAGCTGGTGATTCTCAGCCGGGGCGGTGGTGCCCGGGAGGATCTCGACTGCTTCGACGACGAGCGGGTGGTGCGGGCGATCGCCACCTGCCCGATTCCGGTGATTGCCGGGATCGGCCACCAGCGCGACTCGACCCTGGCGGACCGGGTCGCCGATGCCCAGGTGCATACCCCGACCGCAGCGGCCGAACTGGCGGTGCCCCGGCTGATCGATCTGCAGGCCCAGCAGAGCCAGCGGCGGCAGCGGCTGCGGGTGATCCTGCGCCAGCGTCTGGATCGCGAACAGCGCCAGCTGCAGCAGTTGCGTCAGGGGCTGCATTGGCCGCTGCTGCGGCAACGGCTGCGCCAGGAGCAGCACTTGCTGGAGAGCCTGGGCGATCGCCTGCGGGGCACGGTGCGCGATCGCTTGCAGCGGGAACAGGATCGTCTCGGCGGGCTGCGCAGCCTTGCCCAGGCCCTCGATCCCGAGGCAGTGCTGCAGCGGGGCTATGCCCTGGTACGCCGCCAGGGTCAGTTGGTGCGGCATGTGGCCGACCTGCAGACCGGCGATCGCCTGCAGTTGCAATTGGGCGACGGCCGCTGTGACGTAATTGTGGACACGACGGAGACACGCCCCGATGCCTGAGATCCCCTTCGATTACGAAGCTGCCGTGGCGGCAGTCGAGGCCACCCTGGCCCGCCTGGAGACCGGCGAACTGCCCCTGGCGGCGGTGCTGGAGGAATTCGAGCAGGCCAGCCGCGAGCTGCAGCAGTGCGAAACCTTCCTGCAGCAGAAGCAGGGTCAGCTGGAGCTGCTGATCGAGACCCTGGAAGATTAGCGGAGCCTTCGGCGACAATAGGCGGATTCGTAGTGCATTTGATCGACCCATGAGCGACTGGCAGGTGATCAGCGGCGGCGTGACCGCTCCCAAGGGTTTCCGGGCCGCCGGAATCACCGCCGGGCTGAAGGCCTCGGGCCTGCCGGACCTGGCCCTGATCGTCAGCGATACCGACGCGATCGCCGCCGGAACCTACACCACCAGCCAGGTACGGGCCGCCTGCGTCGACTACTGCCGGGACCTGCTCAGTGAACGTCCCAGTGCCCGGGCCATCCTCTGCAACTCCGGCCAGGCCAATGCTGCCACCGGCGAAGCAGGCTGGGCCGATGCCCGCGAGAGCGCCCGCCTGCTGAGCGAGGCCCTGGGTATCGGCGCGAACGAAATCCTGCTGGCCTCCACCGGCGTGATCGGTCAGCGCATCCGCATGGAAGCAATGCGCAGTGGCATTCCTCAAGCCGTAGCCGCTCTCGCCTCGGATGGCTCGGAGGCCGCCTCCAAGGCCATCCTGACCACGGATCTGGTCACCAAGAGCATCGCCCTGGAGACAACCATCGGCGATCGCCCGGTGCGCATCGGCGGCATCGCCAAGGGCTCGGGGATGATCCACCCGAACATGGCGACGATGCTGGCCTTCGTCACCTGTGACGCTGCCGTCTCGCCCCACCTCTGGCAGGAGATGCTGCGCCGGGCCGTGGACCGCAGCTTCAACCAGATCACCGTCGACGGCGACACCAGCACCAACGACTGCGTCTTTGCCCTGGCCAACGGCCAGTCCCGCACCCACGCGATCACTGAGCCGGGCCTGATCGCCGACCGGCTGGAAGGGATGCTGACGGCGGTGCTGCAGCATCTGGCCAAGGCGATCGCCCGCGACGGCGAAGGCGCCACCTGTCTGCTGGAAGTGCAGGTGAGCGGTGCTACCAGCGACAAGGCTGCCCGGGCGATCGCCCGCACCGTCACCGGCTCCTCCCTGCTCAAATCGGCGATCTTCGGTCGCGACCCCAACTGGGGCCGCATCGCCGCCGCCGCCGGGCGGGCCGGTGTGGCCTTCCGCCAGGAGGATCTGCGCATTCACCTCGGCCCCTACCACCTGATGGAAGCTGGACAACCCCTGGCTTTCGATCGCGACGGGGCCAACCGCTATCTGGTGGAGCGGGCTGCCGGAGCCTACCTGGAAGACGACACGGTGCTGATTCGCATCGGCGTCGGCGATGGTCCCGGCCAGGGCACCGCCTGGGGCTGCGACCTCAGCTACGACTACGTGAAGATCAACGCCGAATACACGACCTGAATCCGGGCAGAAAAAAGCCCCATCCCGAGGGACGAGGCCGGCAGGACTGCTCGAACTAGGAGAGACGCAAGACCCATTCGCGGTATGGCCACAATCTAGGGGCGGGACCGCGGGTTTGTAGCATCATCTGATACAAATTTCAGATTTTTCCTTCGTCGCCCAGAATCTCCGTTCCCCGGTCGCCGCGGCCGGAAGGCGCGGCTATAGTGTGGTCGACGGATTGGCACCCCTGCATGCGGCGCATCGCGGACCTGCAGACCGAGGATCTGCCCTTCATCCAGGCGGATCAGGAAGGTCGCGTGGAATGGGTCAACGCCCGCTTCGAGGAGGTCTACGGCTGGCAGCAGGCCGATCTGGAAGGACAGTCCCTGGGCCTGATTCTGCCCTCCTTCTTCCGCGACGCCCATCACCTCGGCTTCTCCCGCTTCCGGATGACCGAGGACTCCCAGGTGCTGAACCACCCCCTGAAGCTGAAGACCGTCTGCCGCGACCAGCGGGAAATCGAGTCGGAGCACTTCATCGTCGCCGAACGCCGGGGAGACGGCTGGGTTTTTGCCGCTACTTTGCGCCCCCTGGAGTGAGCCGGTGAGTGATGAATCACTGCTGCTGCAGTTGCGCCAGACCCTGGGCCGACTGGAGGCAGCCCTCGGTTCCGTGGAGGATGGCCTGGCCCTGACCGACGGCCAGGGACGGGTGGAGTGGACCAACAGCGCCTTCGACCGGCTGGTGGGGAAGCCGCGTCTCCAGTCCCTGGGCTGCCCGCTGGCGGAGCTGCTGCCCTGCCGCTACCTGGGGGGGCGCCCCGAACCGGCAGACTGCCTGATCCAGTGGGCACGGCTGGGCCCGGGATCGGTCACCTGGGAGCTGTCTCCGGCACCTCCGCGCCGGGTGCTGGAGGTGAAGTGGTCGGTGGTCAACCTCCAGACCAACCCTTCGCTGATTTTCGTGTTCCGGGATCTGACCGGCATCGTCCTGGCCCAGGAGCAGTTGCTCCAGGCCCGGGACCAGATGGAGCAGCAGGTGATTGAGCGCACGGCGCAACTGCAGCAGGCCCGGGATGAGGCCCTGGCGGCCAGCAGTGCCAAGAGCCGCTTCCTGGCCACCATGAGCCATGAGATCCGCACCCCGATGAACGCCGTGATCGGGATGACGGACCTGCTGCTCGACACACCTCTGACCCCCGCTCAGCAGGAACTGGTGCAGACGATCCGCAGCAGCGGTGAACTGCTGCTGACCCTGATCAACGACATTCTCGATCTGTCGAAGATCGAAGCCGAGCAGATGCGGCTGCAGATCGCTCCCTTCGGTCTGCGGGACCTGATTGACGGCTGTCGTCGCATTCTGCAGCCGGCGATCGCCGCCAAGGGGTTGACCCTGGAACTGGCGATCGCCCCTGCCATCCCCGATGTCCTGCTGGGTGATAGCCTGCGCATCCGCCAGATCCTGATCAACCTGCTCAATAACGCCGTCAAATTCACCGAACGGGGCCGGATTCGCCTCACGGTCGACAGTCAGCCCCTGGGCGATGGCAGTCTGGATCTGCTGCTGACGGTTGAGGACAGCGGCTGCGGTATTGATCCGACCTTTCTGCCCCAACTGTTCGATGCCTTCTCCCAGGCCCGGGGCCCGGGCACGACCCACCACCACGGCACCGGTCTGGGGCTGGCGATCAGTCAGCGGCTCTGTCGGCTGATGCGGGGCGAGATCACCGCTGAAAGCGAGCTGGGTCAGGGGAGCACCTTCCGGGTCCAGCTGCGCCTGCAGCCGGACCGCCATCCCACCGCATCGCGGCCGCTGACTACCGATGGTCCGGCGCTTCCCCCGGATCTGCATCTGCTGGTGGCCGAGGACAATCCCGTCAATCGGCGGGTGCTGGAACTGTTGCTGGCCAAGCTGGGTCTTCAGGCCGATTTCGTGGCTGAGGGCAGCGCGGCGATCGCCCGGGTACGCGAAGGGAGCATCGATCTGGTGCTGATGGATCTGCAGATGCCCGACCTGGATGGTCTGGCAGCGACCCGCATCCTGCGTCAGGAGGGCTTCGGCCAGGTCTACATCATTGCCCTGACTGCCTTCGCCTTCGATGAATACCGTCAGCAGTGCCAGGCCGCCGGGATGAACGACTTCCTCAGCAAGCCCCTGCGCACCACCGATCTGCAGGCCGCCCTGGAGCGCTATCGTCAGTGGCGACAGCAATCAGTGGCCGCCTTGCCGGGAATCTGTCAGGATCACCCCAGTCATCGTTGAGGCTGTCATGGGGCGGACGATTGAACCCGGCCAGAGTTATCCGCTCGGCGCCACCGTTCAGGGCTCGGGGGTGAACTTCTCGCTCTACTCCAAGTACGCCACCGGGGTGGAGCTGCTGCTGTTCGATGATGCCGATGCCCCCCAGCCCAGCCGCATCATCCCCCTCGACCCGATCCGCAACCGCACCTCCTTCTACTGGCACTGCTGGATTGAAGGGTTGAGCAGCGGTCAGGTCTATGCCTACCGGGTGTTCGGGCCCTGGGCACCGGAGCGGGGCCTGCGCTTCAACCCCAATAAGGTATTGCTCGACCCCTACGCCCGGGCGGTGGTCGGCTGGAATCACTACGACCGCAAGGCCGCCGTCGGCACCGGCAACAACTGCGCCCAGGCCCTACGGGCGGTGGTGATCGACACCCGTGACTACGACTGGGAGGGCGATCGCCCCCTGCGCCATCCCTTCGGCACCACAGTGATCTACGAGCTGCACGTCGGCGGCTTCACCCGCGACCCTGCCTCGGGGGTCAGCCCGGATAAACAGGGTACCTACGCCGGTCTGATCGAGAAGATTCCCTACCTGCAGGAGCTGGGGGTAACGGCGGTGGAGCTGCTGCCGGTGCACCAGTTCGATCCCCAGGACGCCCCCCTGGGCCGGGAGAACTACTGGGGCTACAGCACCCTGGCCTTCTTCGCCCCCCACGCCGCCTACAGCAGCAGCCCCGACCCACTCGGGATGGTGAACGAGTTCCGGGACATGGTGAAGGCCCTGCACAAGGCGGGGATCGAGGTAATCCTCGACGTGGTCTTCAACCACACCGCCGAGGGCAACGCCGACGGCCCCACTCTCTCCTTCAAGGGACTGGCCAACTCCACCTACTACCTGCTCGACAGCGAAGGCGAGTACCGCAACTACACCGGCTGCGGCAACACGATCAAGGCCAACAACTCGGTGGTGCGGCTGCTGCTGCTCGAATGCCTGCGCTACTGGGTGCGGGAGATGCACATCGATGGCTTCCGCTTCGACCTCGCCTCGGTGCTGACCCGGGATGCCGAGGGCAATCCCCTGGAGGAGCCACCCTTGCTCTGGGCGATCGACTCGGACCCGGTGCTCGCGGGCACCAAGCTGATCGCCGAGGCCTGGGATGCTGCCGGGCTCTATCAGGTGGGCAGCTTCATCGGCGATCGCTTCGGCACCTGGAACGGCCCCTTCCGGGATGACTGGCGCCGCTTCTGGCGTGGGGATCAGGGCATGGTCGGGGCGATCGCCCAGCGCCTGCTCGGCAGCCCCGACATCTACCAGCGTGACTCCTGGTACGCCGGGCGGACGATCAACTTCATCACCTGCCACGACGGCTTCACCCTCAACGATCTGGTCAGCTATGCCCACAAGCACAACGAGGCCAACGGCGAGAACAACCGCGATGGCTGCGACCACAGCTTCAGCTGGAACAACGGTGTTGAAGGTGAGACCGATGACGCGGCCATCCTGGCGCTGCGCCAGCGTCAGCAGCGCAGCCTGATGGTGTCCCTGATGCTCTCCCAGGGCACCCCGATGCTGCTGATGGGAGATGAGGTGCGCCGCAGTCAGCAGGGCAACAACAACGCCTATTGCCAGAACAACCCGGTCGGCTGGTTCGACTGGAGCCGGGTGGCGCCCGAGCGTGACTTCTACGGCTTCGTGCAGCGGCTGGTGGATCTGGGCAACCGCTTCCGGCTGCTGCAGCAGAACGAGCTGCTGCAGACGCAACCCCAGGAGCGGCAGCCCTACGCGGTCTGGCATGGGGTGGAACCGCTGCGCCCGGATTGGGGCCACTGGTCCCAGTCCCTGGCCTGTAGTCTCTGCCACCCCCGGGCTGGCGAATACCTCTACCTGGCCTTCAATGCCTGGGATCAGCCCCTGAGCTTCCAGCTGCCCTCACCACCCCAGGGCTACCAGTGGCAGCGGCTGGTGGATACCCGGCTGGAGGACGCCCAGGCCTGCCTGCTGCCTGAGCAGGCACCCCTGCTGGACGTCAGCCACTACGAACTGGCCGCCAGCACAGCCCTGGTGCTGGCGGCGCAACCGATTCCTCAACGGGGCTGAATCAGCACTTCCAGTCGGGCCTGCAGCTGGTGCAGCGCCGGCATCAGGGACGCATGGGCATCCCCGGCCCGCAGGTCTCGGAACAGTTGCCGCAGCGCCGTCAGTTCGTCTCGGCTGACGGTCATGACGACAGATTGATGACTGACCGGAAACATAACCCTGACTCCTGCAGCGACAACCGAAATAACCGGAGAAATCCTAAATGGTTTCTTAAGATCACACTGTAGCGATCAGTACCCCTGCAGGCCCTCAAATCAGACAAAAAGGCATACAAGTAAAGTCGCTGCCTACTTTTCTGCCCTCACATAATCACCGAGTCATGACAGGTTTACGCCGAATCCGTCAAGGCGAGCCCTGAAAATTTGGTCACTTTGATTCTCATCGCATTCCACCTGTGACAGCACAGTCCGGGTCTGTGCCAGCAGCGCTTCGCTGGCCGCCAGATCCGGGGTGCGCATCAGCTGATCCCGCAGTTCATTGGCGCCCCGGAAACCTCGGCAGTACCAGCTCAGATGTTTGCGGGCCTGAAAGAAGCCGCGATCGCCCTTGGCGGTGACCAGGGCCCGCTGGTGTTCGATCGCCATCTCCAGCCGCTCTAGGGGGGTTGGCTCCGGCAGGCGATCGCCGGTGTGCAGGTAGTGCTCGATTTCGCCGACCAGACTGGGGCGACCCAGGCTGCCACGCGCCACCATCACGCCATCAGCGCCGGTTTCGTTCAGGCAGTGCACCGCTGCCTCCACCGAGATGATGTCGCCGTTGGCAATCACCGGAATCGAGAGCTGTTCCTTCACCTGCCGAATCCAGTCCCAGCAGGCCGGGCCCTGGTAGCCCTGCTCGCGGGTGCGCCCGTGCACGGTGATCATCGATGCCCCCGCATCCTCCATGCGACGGGCGAAATCGAGGATGGTGATCTCGCTGTTGCTCCAGCCGATGCGGGTCTTCACGGTCACTGGGACGTCCACCGCCGCCACCACCGTACGGACAATCGCCTCGGCCACCTCCGGTTGCCGGATCAGGGAGGAACCGCCGCCCTTGCGGGTGATCTTGTTGACCGGGCAGCCCATATTCAGGTCGATGGTCCAGGCCCCTTCTGCCACCGCCAGCTGCGCCGCCTCGGCCATGAAGGTGGGGCGGCAGTCGAACAGCTGAATCGAGATCGGCTGCTCGTCCGGGGCGATCGCCATGATCTGATGGCCCCGCTGGTGCTGCAGCCCCGCCGCATGCACCATCTCGGTGTAGAGCATCGAGTCCCGGGCCCAGCGGCGCACCAGCCGCCGGAACACCTGATCCGTCACCCCGGCCAGGGGCGACTGGAAGACCCGGCTGGGCAGGGTCAGCTTGCCGACAACCAGGAGGTTACGGTAGCGCGGGGGCAGGAGCGGCAGCGAGACAGACATTTCTCCATTCTCTGCGGCAGCCGCGATCTCCGGTGCCCTTGGAGCCCGCTGCGATTTCCTCCGGCAAGAGGCTGGACTCGCGTTGTATCATCCGTTGCAGAACCACGGAGTTTGCCCGGATGAAGCAGTGGCTCAGCACTTTGTTCCGTAACCGGTTCTTCCAGGCCAGCTTTGCCGTCAGCACTGCGATCAAGGTTGTGCTGGCCATCCTGGTTGCCCTCTACGGGACTGAGATTCTGGCGGCGCTGCCCATCCCCATCGCCCTGGCCCACTAGGCCTGATCTGTCTTGTGCTCCCCACGGCCCCAGGCATAGTCCTGGGCCGTTTTCCAGTAACGGGAGAACCGCTTCAGGTCAAGCGGACCGTCATAGTGCAGAAAGGGTTCCGGATCCAGTGTCCATACCGGTAAGACGGCTGCCAGTTGCTGCCGTATCTGCTGCAAGCCGGGACTCACCGCCGTAGTGGTGAGAATGCCATCGGCCTGGTGTTCGCCTGCGAAGGCCAGAACCTGCTCGACCACATCCCCCCGCCGGATCTCCACCGGCAGGTCCAGCAGACATTCGTAAATGAAGGCGATGCGCTGCAAGCTGATCTGCTCCCGGGTCAGCCAGGCATCGTCGAAGCAGAAGATGGCCGGAGCCTGGGGATGGGTGGTGAAGAGCGGATGCTCGGGGTTGAGGGCATACCCATGTACCCAGAGAATGGGCTGCTGACAATGGCTCATGCGTGGCCTCCTGACCGATGGCGATGCCACTGACCGCTGCGCCGGGGCTGCTGCCGGAATTCCCCTTGGGGGAACAGGCGTTTCTCAAGTTCCTCGTAGCTGGCATCGAAGGGGCAGTCCTCGCGGCGATCGCAGTGGCGGCAGTAGCGCCCTGCGCTGTAGCGCTCGAGATTCTCGCGATTGAAGAAGTAGGGCTTGGTGCTGAAGGTGCTGGCCACCCACTGCCAGGAGAGGTTGTTGCTGGCGGGATCGCCATCGAGCAGATGCTGGAGAAACCAACGGGCCCCGGCCTGCCAGCGTACCCGCCGCCAGTGGACGACGTAGGCTGCCAGCCACATGCGGGCGTGGTTATGCAGGTAGCCAGTAGTTTGCAGCTCCCGGCTGAAGGCATCCATGCAGGCCAGACCGGTGTGGGCCTCGACCAGTTCCGAGGGGAGCGTCGGAGCATAGCTGTCCGCCGCAAAGCCCGTCTTGTAGGGCTCCCGATCCTCCCGGATGCCATCGCCCAGCTCCCGGTAGAGTTGCTGCCAGTAGTCCCGCCAGGCCAGCTCCATCACCAGTTTCTCGCCCTCGGCCCGGGCGCTGATGCGGGCGACCACCGCATCCCGCACCTCCGCCAGGGTCAGGACGCCATGACGCAGGTAGGGCGACAGTCGGGTCACCGCCCCGTTCAGGAAGTTGCGGCTACGACCGTAGTCCGCCGGGGCGATCGCCGCCAGTTGCTCCTGCGCCGCACTACGCCCACCCCGCAGGGTCACCCGGTCCTCAGCGACCGGGGCTTCGGGGAACTGCTGCTGAAGGTAGGCCAACAGCTCCGTGCGACTACCGAACTGACGCCGCAGGCCTGGCTCAGGCTGACGGTCCGCCTCACTCATCTGCTCAACCCCGGCAACGGCCTAACGGTAAACCTTGCAAATACTTACAGTTTTCAGTCTGACGCAAAAAAAACCACATAACGGAAAACACCCATGCTTCGCTGTGACTGTGCCTGTGTCTGCCGATTGTCGAACCTGCCATGCCTGATCTGACGGTTGCTGGAGAGCTGAAGGCTCTTGAAGGACGCACCCAATGGCTGGCCATCATCCAGCAGCATGGCCTCCTACCGGCGCTGCTGCGGGAATTGGCGATCGACCGGGCGATCGCCACCATCGATCTGCCTGATGAGGCCAAACCGGCTCTCCGCCAGCAGTTCATCCAGCAGCAGCGCCTCCAGAGTGAGGAGCAGCTGGTGGCGCTGCTGCGCAGTCGGGGATTGCAGCCTGAGGAACTGGATGTGCTGGCCCTGCGCCCGGCCCGCTGGCAGGCCTTTCTGGAGCAGCAGTTCGGGACCAAGGTGGAGTCGCTGTTTCTGGAGCGTAAGGACCAGCTGGACCGGATTGTCTACTCCCTGATCCGGGTCAAGGAAGCCGGTGTGTCCGAAGAACTCTACCAGCGCCTGATTGATGGCGAAGCGAGGTTCGGGGATCTGGCGGCTCAGTTCTCCCTGGGGCCGGAAGCCCAGACCCAGGGCATTCTCGGCCCGGTGCCCCTGACCCAGCCCCATCCCCAGATCGGCAAGCTGCTGCTGATCAGTCAGCCGGGGCAGCTCTGGCCCCCGCGCCCGATCGGCGAATGGTGGGTGATCGTCCGGCTGGAGCAGTTCCTCCCCGCCGAGTTTGACGATCAGGCTCGGGTGCTGCTGCTGCAGGAACAGGGCGATCGCTGGCTGGAAGAGCAGATTCAGCAGCAGATGACCGAGCTTCTGACCACCTCCGATCCGACAGGGCCGCAGTCATGACCCAGACCCAGCGCTACTTCAGCCTCTACGAGCCCTTCACGCGGCTGCCGCCTAACCTGCAGACGGAGCTGGAGAGTCAGACCAGTCTGCTGCGCTATCGCCTCGGGCAGATTCTGCTCCATGACGAAACCATGCCCCACCAGGTGATGCTGATCCTGGAGGGGGATGTACGGCTGCTGACCCCCAACCTCAGTGGTGGGCGACTGACCCTGGAGCGCATTGGCACAGGCGATTGTCTCGGCTGGGTGGGCCTGTTGCGCAACCGGCCCTGTGAGCATGCGATCGCCTCCACCGATGTCACGGTGGCAGTGTTCCCGGCGTCCCTCTTCCGGCGACTGCTGCAGGAGCAGCCCAGCCTGCTGGACTGGTTTGGCAGCCGTAGCACCCTCTCGGAACTGTATGCGATCGCCAGCCGTCACCCCAATCCCCAGACCCCCCAGGGGAAGGAGCTGATCCAGCGTCTCAGACTGGCGGCACCCGGGCTGAAGGCGCTCGCCCTGCCCCCGGGTGACCATGAACTGGAACTGAACGCCGCCCTGGAATGGCAGGTTGCCAGTGACAATCTCCAGGGGTATCGCCTCGGGGATGTCCTGCCCAGTCGCGATCGGCTCCGGCTGACGGTGGGCGGTGACTGGTACGGGCGGCTGGTCGGTCTTCCTTCCCTGCTGGAGCAGGTGCCTGGCCCCCGGCAGTCCGGAACCAGCAGTGAGGCGGCGATCCCGGCGATCGCCCTGCCGGAGCACATTCCCACTGGCCCCGACTTCCCGCCGGTGCCAGATCTGAGTAACGGCCAGACCCGTGCCTACCCCCACTTCAGTGGCCTCGGTCCGATCGAAGGCAGTCTGGCCTGCATCCGCATGCTGGCCCAGCACTACCAGTTGCCCCTACGCCAGGACGTGGTGCGGCGGGTACTGACCGAACAGATAGAGCGCACGGGCCAGCCCACGTTGCCGCTGATGGGTGCCGTCAGTGAAATGATCGGCCTGCGGGCCCAGCTGCTCAAGGCCCCCGCCCACCGCTTTGGCTATCTGGAACCGCCCGCCCTGATCGCCTGGCAGGACAGCTTCGCGGTGGTGTTCGAGACCAACAGCCACACCCTGGTGCTGGGGATTCCCAATGAGGGCATCCGCCGCCTGTCGGTGAACACCTTCGAGGAACTCTGGGGCAGCGAAGGTGAGGTGCTGCAGCTGCGGCGTACCGAACATACCCCGACGCAGAAATTCGGCCTCAGCTGGTTCTGGCCCTCGATCCAGAAATACCGGGTGGCGCTGATCGAGGTGCTGGTGGCCTCCCTGTTCGTGCAGCTGTTCCAGCTGGCGAACCCACTGATCGTTCAGCAGATCATTGACAAGGTAATTGTCCAGAACGGCTTCGAGACCCTGAACGTCCTTGGGGCCCTCCTGGTGGCCGTGGCGATCTTCGAGGCCATTCTCACCAGCCTACGCACCTACCTGTTCGTCGACACCACCAACCGCATTGACCTCTCCCTGGGCTCGGAGATCATCGACCACCTGCTGCGGCTGCCGCTGCGCTACTTCGAACGGCGGCCCGTGGGTGAACTCTCGAGCCGAATTGCCGAGTTGGAGAACATCCGCCGCTTCCTGACGGGCACGGCCCTGACCGTGGTCCTGGATGCGATCTTCTCGGTGATCTACATCCTGGTGATGTTCGTCTACAGCTGGCTGCTGGCTCTGGTTGCCCTGGTGACGATTCCGCTGTTCGTCGCCCTGACGGTGCTGGTGTCGCCGATTCTGCGGGCCCAGTTGCGTCGCCGGGCGGAGCGCAATGCCGAAACCCAGTCCCACCTGGTGGAGGTGCTCACCGGCATCCAGACGGTGAAGGCCCAGAACATCGAGCTGAAGTCCCGCTGGACCTGGCAGGAGCGCTACTCGAAGTATGTCGCCGAGGGCTTCCGCAACGTCATCACCTCGACCGCAGCGGGCTCCCTGAGCAACTTCCTCAACCAGCTCTCGGGTCTGCTGGTGCTCTGGGTCGGCGCCTATCTGGTGCTTCAGGGGCAGCTCACCCTCGGTCAGCTGATCGCTTTCCGGATCATCGCCGGATACGTCACCAGCCCGCTGCTGCGCCTGGCCCAGCTCTGGCAGAACTTCCAGGAAACGGCGCTGTCGCTGGAGCGGCTCTCGGACATCATCGACAACCCCCGCGAGGCGGAGGATAGCGATCGCCGCAACATTCCGATGCCGGTGATTGACGGCAAGGTGCGATTCGAGGATCTCAGCTTCCGGTTCCGCAACGATGGCCCGCTGCAACTGGTCAATGTCGATCTGGAAATCCAGGCCGGTACGTTCGTCGGCATCGTCGGCCAGAGTGGTTCCGGCAAGAGCACGCTGATGAAGCTGCTGCCGCGCCTCTATAACCCGCTCAGCGGCCGCATCCTGATTGATGACTACGACATCGCCAAGGTGGAGCTCTACTCCCTGCGGCGCCAGATCGGGATCGTGCCCCAGGACAGCCTGCTGTTCGAGGGTTCGGTCCAGGACAACATCAGCCTCACCAACCCGGAGGCCAGCAGCGACGAGATCATCGCTGCCGCCAGGGTTGCCTGCGCCCACGACTTCATCATGGAGCTGCCCGCGGGCTACAACAGCCCGGTGGGGGAGCGGGGCGGGAACCTCTCCGGGGGACAGCGCCAGCGGATCGCGATCGCCCGCACCATCCTCCAGAACCCGCGCATGCTGGTGATGGACGAAGCCACCAGCGCCCTCGACCCCGATACCGAGCGGCAGGTGAGCCAGAACCTGAAGCAGGCCTTTGCCGGA
>CAWUMD010000023.1:0-16502 GCA_963923365.1 uncultured bacterium | reverse complement strand
CCTACTCCTCAATCCCGCCACCAACTTCGCCTCTGGCACCCCCCTGAACGCTTACTCCGCCCCTAACCGCCTGCCGAGCGCAGCATCAGGGCCTGCAGCCGGGGCAGGGCGCCGACCCCGTTCGACCAGTCCCGCACCCGGATCTGCAGATCCTGCCAGTGCTGCCGCTCGCGATCGCACCAGCTCTGCTGCAATCGGGGGAAGCGGCGATCGCCCTTCCCCGCCAGGGCTGCCCGCCAGACCCGGATGTCCTGCAGTCCGCCGAGGTCATCCTGGAGCTGCTTCAGTTCCGCCATCAACCCCTCGGGCAGGCTCACTCCCGCCTGGGCCAGCGTTTCCGCCCGGTAGCGCAGCCGTTTGATCCGCTTGCGCCAATCATGGAGCCACTCCAGCTGTTCGGGATCGGGCAAGGTCGCCAGCGTCAGGGCCAGACCATGGGCCGGATGCTCCAGCACCTGCGCCAGGCTGGACTGCAGCCAACCTGGCGCAGGGTTGGCGAGGGATGCGCCCGGGGCCTCATGGCTCCAGATCCGCAGACTGTGCAACTGCCGGCGCAGTCGCGGCTGGTCCAGACGATGCTGCAGACGCCGCAGCTGCTGACGCCGCCGCTGCCGCAGAGCCCGCACCCGGCGACGCAGACGCCTGGCCTCCCCCTCCGTCAGCCCCGGCAGTTCCGCGGTCCAGGCCTCGATCTGCACATCGAGATCCCGCACCCGACCCGCCCGGCGAGCCAGACCCACCAGACTGCGACCCGAGCGGGGATCAGTCAGACCGGCGGCAGCGAGGGTAGACGTGTCGAGCAGACTGCGCAGGCGTCGCAGACAGACCCGCAGGTCATGGATGGTCTCGCAATCGGCATCCCGGAGCACCTGGCGGCGCTGCTGACGCAGCTGCACCAGCAGACGATCCACCTGGGCACGCACCACCGCATCCAGGGCAGGCAGGTCAGCGGACATGGGGGCCTCCTCCCGCCGGGTGCGGGGCAGTTCCGTCACCTGGGACAGGGTCTCCACCAGGGTCCAGTCCGCCAGCGTGCCCAACCCCAGCAGACAGGCAGGGGGCAGCATCGGTCGCCAGCGTTGCGGCTCGTCCAGCAGGGGCTGCAGGGACTCCCGGTCAGGGAACAGACAGAGCCACCAACCTTCCGGGAGTCGGTGGGCGTTGTAGTACATGGGAAGGGAGACGGAAATCAGCGGCGACCCAACCCGCAGGCGAGGCTACCGTGGCTCCATCCTAGGCGGGGGAGGCATCTGGGTCGTTAAGGCCGGGTTATCCTGTCGCTCCGACTGGAGTTCAGGAATCGTGGGGCTGCAGCTCGATGTGATTAAGCAGCGTGGTAACGAAGGCAAACAGCAGAAATGGCAGGGTCAGCACCAGCACCAGCCCGACGGCCACCAGGGCGTAGACCGGACTGGCGCTCATCAGGGCCAGGGCGGCAGCCAAACTGACAAAGATGACGATGATCCAGGCGATGATCTGGCCGTAGATGTCGCCGAAGGTGAGGGTGCAGCGGAAGCGGTAGGGCTTGAGGGAATCCATGGCGATCGCAGTGCCGGTCCTGGAACGCAGCCTAGACAGGGACCGCTGCAGCGCCGTAAACCCACCGCTTTTCTTCGGCTTCAGGCCAGCACAGCTTCGAGCTGCTGGCGTTCCCAGAGATCGCGGTAGAGACCGCCCTGGGCCAGCAGGTCCCGGTGGCTGCCCTGCTGCACCAGCCGCCCCTGGTCGAGCACGAGGATGCGATCGCAGCTGGCCGCTGCCGACAGCTGGTGAGAGATGAAGATCACGGTGCGGCGGCGATCGCCCTCGGACAGGCCCTGGAGAATGGCCGTCGCGGTGCGGTTGTCGACACTGGCCAGGGCGTCATCGAGCACCAGAATCGGCGCGTCTGCCAGGAAGGCCCGGGCCAGGGCGGTGCGCTGGCGCTGCCCCCCGGAGAGGGTGATGCCCCGCTCTCCGACCGGCGTGTCGTACTGCTGAGGAAAGTTGAGAATTTCGGGATGGATCTGGGCCCGACCCGCCGCCCCCTCCACCCGGGGTTGCTCGGCTGCAGGGTCGCCGTATCGGATGTTATCGCGGATCGCAGCGCTGAACAGGAAGCTGTCCTGGGGCACGTAGGCGATCGCCCGCCGCAGAGACTCGAGCCTGAGCTGGGTGACGTCCTCACCGTCCAGGAACAGACACCCCGACGGCAGGTCCAGCAGCCGCGGCAGGGCATTGGCCAGGGTGGACTTGCCCGACCCGATCGGGCCGACAATGGCCACGGTCTCGCCGGGTTCGATGGTGAAGCTGACCGCCTCCAGCGCCGGACGATCCGCGCCGGGGTAGCGGACGCTCAGGTCGCGGGCCTGGAGCCGCCCCTGCACCTGGGCCAGCGGCAGATCCAGGGCACCGGCGCCATCCACCACCTGGGGCTGCTCCCGCAGAATCGTTTCCACCCGGTCGACACTGACCTCGCCCCGCTGGAAGGCCGTGATCGTGAAACCGAGCAGCGCCGTCGGGAACACCAGCCGCTCGACGTAGATGATCAAGGCAATCAGGTCACCGACGCTGATCCGGCCCGCTTCGATGGCCGGACCACCCAGGGCCAGCAACACCAGCAGACTGATGCTGGCCAGCCCCTCCAGCAGCGGGAAGAGCAGGTTGCGGGTCTTGGTCAGGGAGAGGTTGGACTTGAGCAGCCTGCGGTTGAGATCACCGAAGGCACGGCGCTCGTTCGCCTCCTGGGCATAGATTTTGATCAGGGCAATGCCGCTCATGTCCTCCTGGATCAGCTGGCTCAGTTCCGAGAGGTTCTCCTGCACATCCTGCTGTTCGACCCGCAGGCGATCGCTGAACAGCTGCACCAGGAACAGCATCACCGGGTAGACCGCCACCGCCGCCAGACTGATCGGCACATCGATAGCCAGCATGAATGGCAGCGTCAGGCTGTAGGCGAAGGCGGTATTCACCAGGCTGAGGACCGCGAAGCCCACCAGCCGACGGATGTTGTCGACATCATTGGTAGCCCGATTGATCAGATCCCCGATTGGGGTACGGGCGAAGTAGGCCGGTTCCAGACGCAGCAGATGGGTGAACAGCTTCTGCTTGAGGTCGAACTCCACCTTGCGCCCCACCCCGAAGATCAGGATCCGCGTCGCCATGCGAATCACCCACATCAGGGAGGCGAGGCCGAGGATCTCAACGGTGTAGCGGATGCAGTCGGCCCAGGCAATCCCATCCTGGACGTCATCGATGCAGGTGCGGATCAGCAGCGGAATCCAGACACCGAGGATGTTCACCGCCAGCAGGGCCACCATCCCCCAGAGGGTCTCGCTGCGGTAGGGGCGCAGGTATTCGGCAAGCTTGCGCAGGCGCTGGCGGGAGGTGGCAGTCATGGAACAGGGATAGGTGGCTTCTGGATCCTAGCGTTCAGATGACGGGCTACCGGCGCGCCAGCCCCGCCTCGATCGCTTCGGCCACGGCCTCGATCACCCGTACCCGGGCGAAGTACTTGTCGTTGGCGGGCACCAGGGTCCAGGGGGCGATCGCCGTACTGGTGCGCTGCAGCATCTGGTTCACCGCCACTGCGTAGAGGGGCCATTTCTCGCGGTTACGCCAGTCCTCGTCCGTCAGCTTGTAGTGCTTGAAGGGGCTATCGCGCCGCTCCTCGAAGCGCTGCAGCTGCACCTCCGGGCTGATCTGCAGCCAGATCTTGACCACCACCATGCCGAAGTCGACCAGCTGACTTTCGAACTCGTTGATCTCCTGGTAGGCCCGCTGCCATTCCGGCTCCGTCGCCAGCCCCTCGACCCGCTCCACCAGCACCCGGCCGTACCAGCTGCGGTCGAGGATGCCGATGCGTCCGGCTGTGGGCAGCGCCCGCCAGAACCGCCAGAGGTAGGGAAAGCGCAGCTCTTCCGCCGACGGTGCCGAGAAGGTATGGACCGCGAAACTGCGGGGATCGAGTTCCGCCGTCAGCCGCTGGATGGCTCCCCCCTTGCCCGCCGCATCCCAGCCCTCAAACATCACCAGCACCGGCAGGTCCCATTTGAAGATCTTCTTCTGCAGTTTCAGCAGCCGCAGCTGTGCCCGACCGAGCTGTGCCCGGTACTCATCCTCCGCCAGGGTCTGGGAGAGATCGACCCGGGCCAACCAGTCCGGCTCCATCGGCCCGAGCTGAGCCTGGGGCGTGGCCGGGGGCAGCGCCTGGGCCACCCGCCGCCGCTCCAGGGCCTCGCGCAGGGTCGCCACCAGACTGGAGAACACCTTCACCTGAGCCCAACGACGGCAGTGGGCCTCCACCAGGGTCCAGGGGGCATGGCCGCTGCTGGTATAGGTGAGCATCTCCTCGGCCAGGGCCGCGTACCGGCGGTAGCGCTTGGCCTGCTCCAGATCCTCGGGGCGGATGCGCCAGGCCTGCAGTTCGTCGGCCCTGGCCTTGCGCAGCCGGGATTTCAGCGTGTCCCGGTCCACATGCATCCAGAACTTGGCGATCGCTGCTCCATCGTCCACCAGCTGGCGCTCGAAGGCATTGATCTGGCCCATGGCGGCGGGCACCGCCAGCGGCTCGATGCGCTCGAACAGCCGATCCTCCAGCACCCGCCCGTACCAGCTGTGGTAGAAGATCGCCACCGCGCCCCGGGGTGGCAGACTGCTCCAGAACCGCCAGAGGAACGGGTGGCGGCGCTCCTCCGGCGTGGCCGGCCAGATCGGATGCACCCGGAAGCCCCGCGGATCCATATAGCCCGTCAGCTTGCGCACCAGCGCCCCCTTGCCCGACGCCGCCCAGCCTTCGAGCACCACCACCACCGGAATCCGAGCCTGCCAGCAGGCCCGCTGCAGTTCCGCCAGTTCCAGCATCAGCGCCTGAATCTGCTGCTTGTAATCGGCACTGTCCAGACGGAGTCCGAGGTCGAGACGATCGAGCATGGGTCACTCTCCGGATACAGAAACCCCACTGACCGCAGACGCAGCAGTGGGGACGAAGACGCAGTTAGGAGGTATCTGACTTCAGGCTAGGTTTTCATTTCTCCAGAGCGAAAACATTCCCGGGTTCCTTCAGATTCCGGCCGGAAGCGGCGCCAGGCTGGCCCGCAGCCAGTCCAGGTAGCCCGCAGCCCCCGCCAGTACCGGCAGCACCAGCAGTTCCGGCACCTCATAGCGGTGTTCCTGCTGCAGGCAGGTCGCCAGACCCGGCAGCCGTTCGGCATCGGTCTTGATCGTCAGTTGCCATTCCTCGGCCCCTGCGACCGCACCCTCCCAACGGTAGACGGCGTACATCGGGGCGATCGCCACGCAGGCCGCCAATTGCGCCTCCACCAGCAGCTTCGCCAGGCGTCGGGCCTCGGCCTCACTGTCGACGGTGGTCAGCACGAGGCGGGCAGTGGCGGTGTCAGTCAGGGTCATGGGAGTACAGGCGCAGGCGCTGCGCCCAATCCAGAGCCCCCGCTATCGTATCGACCTGGGCCGGATAGTGCGGCCGGGGCCGCGCCAGCCGCAGCAGCGGGATGCCCAGGTCCGCCGCAATCGCCGCCTTGACGTCTTCGCCCCCGGCCCGGCCGGAGGCCTTGGCCACCACCAGGGAAATCCGCCAGTGCTGCCAGAGCGCCCGCTCCAGCTCCACCGACAGGGGGGGGCGCAGAGCCAGGATGCGCTCCGGGGCAAAGCCGCAGGCCAGGGCGGTTTCCAGAGCCACCGGGGACGGCAGAATTCGGCTGAACAGCAGGGCCCGGGACTGCCAGTCACGGAACCAGGGCAGCAGTCGGTACCCGAGAATGAGCAGCACCCGTTCTCCCTCCAGGCGATCGCCGGTGAGCAGGTCCTCAAGGTCGACCGTCTCCCCGGCCAGATCGGGCCGTTCGTAGCGCAGGTAGGGCAGTTCCAGCTGTCGGGCGGCGGCAATCGCCCCCGTCGATACCACCTCGGCAAAGGGATGGCTGGCATCGAGCACCCCCCGGATGCCCCGCTGCCGACACCAGTCCGGCATCCGTTCCGGCGGCAGGGCTCCCACCTCCACGCAGGCTCCGGTGGGATAGAGCTGCCGGGCCGTTTCGGTGGTCACCGTGGCCCGCCAGGGAATGCCCAGGGCCGTGAGGGCGATCACCAGCTCACGGCTTTCGCCAGTGCCCCCAATCAGCCAGAGGGTCACGCGGCCTTGAGGCGCAGCAGCCGGAACAGGGCTCCCTCCCGTTCCGCAGCCACGCTCCACCCGCTCGCCTTGAACAGGGCCTGCCAATCGTCCAGGGACACCGTTTCCACCTCAGCTCCCAGATAGAGTTCCAGCAGCGACCAGGGATCCGCCAGTTCCGAGGCGGGGTCAAGCACGTCCAGCAGCACCTGCCCGCCGGGGCGCAGCAGGGGCTTCAGCTGGGCCAGCACCCGTTGCCAGTAGTCGAGCGGGAAGTAGGGAGTCACCCCGGTGATCACCACCCAGTCAAAGCTGGCGGTCGGGTAGTCGAGCTGGTGAGCCGGATGGGCACGGCAGCCCTTGAACAGCTTGGAATTGAGCTGGGGCCCACGCTGCTGCAGGGTCTGACGTGGGGTGGCGGCAATCTCCTGGCCCCAGAAGCGCACCTCCCAGTCCCGCCAGGGGTAGATCAGGAAGCTGAAGCCGCAGCCGAGGTCGAGGACATCCTGCCCCTTACGGAAACGTGCCAGCTCCCAGAAGGGGGAGGCAATGCGGCTGCTCAGCCGCCCCGCTGCCCAATCCCGGAACAGCTCGGTCTGCTCGATCTCGGCGGGCAGGTCCACCACGGCACGCGTGTATTCGGTCTCCCAGCGGCGGGCGACCGCGGCACAGCGGCGGGCCCAGGCATCGGTGGAGCTGACGGGAATCTGCACCGGCTCAACCTCCGGTCAGGGCGCGGCGGAAATTGCGCCGGTAGCCCGCATTGGCCACCAGCAGCAGCGGCCAGAGCAGGGTCAGCAGCAGCCGACGGGAGTGGTAGTCGGTGCGGCCGAAACCAACCCAGAAGCGCCAGACCCCGAGCAGATAGAAGCAGATCAGGAGAAACTTCAGCATCGGATGGCCCTGCACAGAGGTTGACCGAATTCTAGCCAGGGCACCGGGCCGGATCGAAGGGGTATCCTGATCGGACGCGAGGCACTCAGGTATTCCCGATGAACAGCTGCATCCTGCAGGCGGAAGTGGTTCAGGCGCCGCAACTGCGCTACACCCAGGACAACAGCCAGATCGCCGATATGGTGGTCCAGTTCCCTGGCCTGCGGGCCGATGACCCCGCTTCCCAGCTGAAGGTGGTCGGCTGGGGCAGTCTGGCCCAGGAACTCGGCGATCGCTGCCGTCCCGGTGATCAGGTGGTGCTCGAGGGGCGCCTACGCATCAACTCGATCCTGCGCCCGGATGGCAATCGCGATCGCCAGCTCGAATTCACCCTCTCCCGCCTGCATCACCTGGGAGCTGGGCTGGGGGCCAGCGGCGCCGTGGCGATCCCCAGCAGCCCCGCACCCATCCCGGTCGCGGCTCCGGCAGCCAGCCCCAGCTTCCAGAACAGTCCCGCCAGCTACAATCCGTCCGCGGCGCCCCTGGCCGACTACAGCGACAGCATCAACGACGACGATATTCCCTTCTAACCTCCGGCCCGTCATAACGCCGGACAACGGTAGTCCCCAATGGCGCAGATCGTAGGATCTGCGCCATTTGTCTGATTCAGGGCGTTCTGTAGCAACCGCTACAGGAAGCACTCCCAATTCTGTCCACAGTGAACAATGTTCGCCCGGCACCGAACGGCGAACCGCTTCATGCTTTGGGGACTGCCGCACGATGCTCACTTACCTACGCGCCGGGGCGACAGGCGCCCCGTTTGCGGTTCTGGGCGAACCGATACCCGCTCAAACCGAGGCACTGACGAAGGTAGCCGAAACCGCCCAGCAGGGTCTGGTTTCAGGCGATACGGGTTGGGTCCTCACCAGTGCCGCCCTGGTGCTGATGATGACCCCGGCCCTGGCTCTGTTCTACGGCGGCTTCGTGCGCGGGCGGAACGTCCTCAACACGATGATGATGAGCCTGATCACCATGGCGGTGGTCAGCGTCACCTGGGTACTGTTCGGCTACAGCCTTGCCTTCGCTCCCGGTAACGCGTTCATCGGCGGTCTCCAGTGGGCCGGCATGAGCGACTGGAGCGTGTTCTCCGCAGCCCATGACTACATCAGCGGCAGCCTGCCCCACTACGGCAACGGCACCCTCAACCACTACGCCTATGCGCTGTTCCAGTGCACCTTCGCGATCATCACCCCGGCGCTGATCTCCGGAGCGATCGTCGAGCGGGTCACCTTCAAGGCCTGGTTCTGGTTCATGCTGCTCTGGTCGACCTTCATCTATCTGCCCCTGGTGCACATGGTCTGGGGTGTGGACGGATTCCTCGGCCTCAACGGCAGCATCAAGGCCCTCGACTTCGCGGGCGGGCTGGTGGTGGAAATCGCCAGCGGGGTATCCGCTGCCGTTGCCGCCTGGGTGATTGGTCCCCGCCGTAGCTTTGCCCAGAAGCAGATGTCACCGCCCCACAACGTTGTCTTCATCCTGTTGGGGGCCGGTCTGCTCTGGTTCGGCTGGTTCGGGTTCAACGGGGGCAGCGCCCTGGCCTCCGGTGCTTCGGCCGGTCTGGCCAGCGTCACCACCAACGTCTGCGGAGCCACAGCGGCCCTGGTCTGGTCACTGATCGAGTGGAAGGAACGCGGCAATCCCACCGCCGTCGGTCTGGCCACCGGGGCTGTGGCCGGGCTGGTGGGCATCACCCCCTGCGCGGGCTTCGTCACCCCCCTAGCGGCGATCGCCATCGGCGCGTTGGTAGCGATCGCCTGCTATTACGCCGTTGAACTGAAGTCCAAGTGGCGCTTCGATGACAGTCTGGATGTGATGCCCGTCCACGGGATCGCCGGAACGGTCGGCATGCTGCTGCTGGGACTGTTCGCCAGCAAGCAGGTGTACCCGGCGGGGGCCGACGGTCTGTTCTACGGCCACCCCGAGCAGTTCCTGCGCCAGCTGGCGGCGGTGGCCTTCGTCTACCTGTTTGTCGGGGTCGGCACCTTCGCCATTCTGAAGATCCTCGGTCGGTTCATGCGCCTGCGCCTGAGCGAGAACCGTGAAACCCAGGGTCTGGACATCAACGCCCACGGGGAAGAGGCCTACAACTCCGAGTTCAGCATCTGATTGCCGTCACACCCGGCAAATGCAGGGACGGATCCGGAGGATCCGTCCCTTTTCTATGGTCTGCGTAAAAATACGGTGAACTCCCCAATGGAGAGGCCGGCCCATGGATCACTGGATCGCGGATCTGATCACCCGACTCGGCTACGGGGGCATCGGCCTGCTGATGCTGCTGGAAAACGTCTTTCCACCCCTGCCTTCTGAACTGATCATGCCGCTGGGCGGCTTCACGGCGGCCCTGGGACGGTTGAACCTGCCACTGGTGATTATGGCCGGGTCGGTCGGCTCGATCCTCGGCACCTGGGTCTGGTACTGGCTGGGCCGCCAGTTGCCGATTACGGTGATCGAGCGCTGGGTGGATCGCCACGGTCGCTGGCTGGGGATCACCGTCGATGACCTGGAGAAGTCCCGGCGCTGGTTCCTGCGCCACGGCAGGGCGATTGTCTTCTGGGGACGGCTGGTGCCGGGGGTGCGATCGCTGATCTCCCTACCCGCCGGGGTCGAGGGCATGGCCCTGGTCCCCTTCCTCACCTTCACCAGTCTCGGCAGTGTTCTCTGGGTGACGGTGCTCACCCTGGCGGGCTACCTGCTACGGGACCATTACGAGGACGTGGAGCACTGGCTGGAGCCGGTGAGCAAGGGGGTAACGCTGGCGATCGCGATCGCCCTGGCCATCTTCCTGGTCCACCGCAATCGTCATCACCTGCGGGCCCTGTTCCAGCGCCTTCGCTGACCCCCCTGTCCCTCATTTTCAATTCCACCGGAGTCCCATGACCTGGATCACCGTTCTTCAGCTGGCCCTTGGCCTAGTGCTGCTGGTCCTGGGGGCCGAGTCCCTGGTGCGCGGCGCCTCCCGGCTGGCCGCCCGCGTCGGCATTCCACCCCTGATCATCGGCCTGACCGTAGTCGCCTACGGCACCAGCGCTCCGGAGATGGCCGTCAGTGTGATGTCGAGCCTCAACGGTCAGGCGGACATCGCCATCGGTAACGTGGTCGGCAGCAACATCTTCAATGTCCTGGCCATCCTCGGCATCTCCGCCCTGGTCACCCCCCTGGCGGTGCAGCGGCAGCTGATCCGCCTCGATGTGCCGATCATGATCGGCTGCTCACTGCTGCTCTGGGCTCTGTCTCACAAGGGCCTCGACCGGCTGGAGGGCATCGTGCTCTTTCTGGGCGGCATCGCCTACACCGCCCTGCAGGTCTGGCTGGGCCTGCAGGACAGGAACAGCGGCAGCACCGACGAATTCAGCGAGGAATTCGGCGAACAGGAACCCGCCACCCCCACGACCCTGGTCAGCAACCTCGGCTTCGTGGTCGGCGGTCTGGTGCTGCTGGTGCTCGGCTCCCAGCAGCTGGTGGCCTCGGCGGTGGCGATCGCCCGGGCCCTGGGCATGAGCGAACTGATCATCGGCCTGACCATCGTTGCCGCGGGCACCTCCCTGCCGGAACTGATGACCTCGGTGGTGGCCAGCCTCAAGGGCGAGCGCGACATCGCCGTCGGCAACGTCGTCGGCAGCAACATCTTCAACATCCTCTCGGTGCTGGGGCTCTCGGCCATGGTCGCCCCCGATGGCCTGTCGGTGTCCCTGGAGGCGATTGCCTACGACCTGCCGATCATGAATCTGGTGGCCCTGCTCTGCCTGCCGATTTTCTTCACCGGCTTCCGGATCGAACGCTGGGAGGGACTGGTGTTCCTGGTGGGCTATGCCGCCTACGTCACCCACCTGATTCTCCAGAAGCTGCAATCGCCCTTCTGGGGACCGTTCACCAACGCCATCGTGCTGCTGCTGGTGCCCCTGGCCGTGGTCACCCTGGCCCACAGCCTGCGAGATCTGCAGCGCCAGCGGAGCGGCCGGGGCTGATCCTGACTGGGCTATGATTCCCCACGACCCGTGACCCCATCGGCGGATGAGCGCTTCCCACCCCCAGCTGCGGCCCTACCAGAGCCGGATCATCGAGGATCTTTACGCCCGCATCCGGGAGGGCCATCGCCGCATCGCGATCATCGCCGGTACGGGGGCAGGCAAGACGATCATCGGCAGCCGCATCTGTGCCGACGCAGCGGCGGCGGGCGATCGCCTGCTGTTCCTGGTGCACCTGGACGTGCTGGTCGGTCAGACCTACGAGAAGATGCAGGCTTTCGGGCTCGACTGCGGCTTCATCAAGGCAGGCTGGCCCGAGAACCCCGAGGCGCCGATCCAGATCGCCAGCGTCCAGACGATGCAGAAGCGCGACTGGTGGCGCACCTGGCCCGCCAACGTCGTCTTCTACGACGAGGGTCACACCACGGCCTTCAGCGAAATCGGCCGCCAGCTGATGGAGGAAACCCACCCCGACGCGATCCATCTGGCGATGACCGCCACACCCTACCGCCTCGGCGAGGAGCAGATGGGCGATCGCTTCGAGACCTTCGTGGCCACGCCGCCACCCAAGGCGCTGCAGGCAGCGGGCTTCCTGGCGCCGATGAAGTACTACAGCCTCGCCCAGGAATCGCAGATCGACCTGGGGGGCGTGCGCACCCTGGCCGGGGACTACGACGAGCGGGACCTGAAGAATGCCTGCGATCGGCCGGAGCTGATCGACTGCATCGTCAACGAGTGGCGCCGCCTCACCCCCGACAAGCGCAGCATCGCCTTCTGTGTCGATGTGGAGCACGCCCGCCACGTGGCCAATGCCTTCGAGGCCGCCGGGGTGCCCAGCGCCTGCGTCGATGGCAGCACTCCCCTGAAGGAACGGGCACGGCTCTACGAGGCCCTGGCCAGCGGCGAACTGACCATGCTCACCTCCTGCAACGTGATCAGCATCGGCTTCGATGTTCCGGCGGTGGAGGTGGGCCTGCTGCTGCGGCCCACCCTCTCCAAGGCCCTGCACCTGCAGCAGATCGGCCGGGTGATGCGGATCAGCCCCGCCACCGGCAAGAGCGAGGGGTTCATTCTCGACCAGGCGGGCAACCTGCAGCGGCTCGGCTTCCCCGAGGACATCGACGGCTACGAACTGCCCACCGGCGAGAGCGGCAGCAGCAGCGATCGCCCCGGTCGGGACGCCGCAGGCAAGATCTGCCCCCAATGCGCGGCGGTGGTGCCCACCATCCGCATGGTCTGCCCCGACTGCGGCCACGACTGGCGGGCCGCCCGGCCGATCAACGGCGACGAACTGGTGGAGATTCTGCCCTGGGCCCAGCTGCAGCAGATCACCGACCCCGTGGCCCGCTGCGCCATCTTCTGTGCCCTGCGCCGCCGCGAGATGGCCGCCGACTACGACCCCGAGATCGCCCGCCAGCACTACTTCGACTGCTTCAACGAGTGGCCACCGGAGGAATGGGTGCGCCACTCCCTGTTCGGACCCGAGCCCAGCGATGGCGATCGCCTGCAGTACCTCGACTTCCTGGGGCGGCTGGCGAAGCGTCGGGGCCGCTCCCCGGATTGGATTCGTACCCAGTTCGAGCGGGAATTCGGCGAGGACAGCTGGCCCCAGGTAGCCAGCGCCTGAGCACCCGGCTGGGCCGGGGCGGCCGTTAACATTTACGTAAGTATTTCCCCCCGGCCACCCCATGCTCCGTCTGGAACACATCAGCAAGATCTATCCGACGGGCGAGGTGCTCCGGGACGTCAACTGGGAAGTGAAGCCGGGCGATCGCATCGGTCTGGTGGGCGTCAACGGGGCCGGAAAATCCACTCAGCTGAAGATCATCGCCGGGCTGGAAACCGCCACCAGCGGCGATATCATCCGCCCCTCGGGCCTGAAGATCGCCTACCTGCACCAGGAGTTCGAGGTCGACCCCGAGCGCACGGTGCGCGAGGAGTTTTGGCAGGCCTTCGGCGAAGCCACCGCCATCTTCAACCGGATGACGGAGGTGCAGCACGCCATGCAGACCGCCGACCCCGAGCAACTGGATGAGCTGATCCACCAACTCGATCGCCTGCAGCGCCAGTTCGAGGCCCTGGACGGCTACGGCCTGGAGTCGCGCATCGACAAACTGCTGCCGGATCTGGGCTTCACCCCCGAGAACGCCGACCAGCCGGTGAGCGCCTTCAGTGGCGGCTGGCAGATGCGCATGGGCCTGGGCAAGATCATCCTCCAGGAGCCGGATCTGCTGCTGCTGGACGAGCCGACCAACCACCTGGATCTGGAAACGATCGAGTGGCTGGAGGGCTACCTCAAGGGCCTCAGCCAGCCGATGGTGATCATCTCCCACGACCGGGAGTTCCTCGACCGCCTCTGTACCCAGATCGTCGAGACCGAGCGCGGCGTCTCGCGTACCTACCTGGGCAACTACACCGACTACCTGACCCAGAAGGAACTGGAGAAGGAGGCCCTCCAGTCCGCCTTCGATCGTCAGCAGAAGGAACTGGCGGTGCAGCAGGCCTTCGTCGATCGCTTCCGGGCCAGTGCCACCCGCAGCACCCAGGCCAAGAGCCGCGAGAAACAGCTGGAGAAGATCGAGCGTCTGGAAGCCCCCGACAGCGATCTGCGCGGTATCCGCTTCCACTTCCCCCCGGCCCCCCGCAGCGGCCGCGAGGTGGTGATGATCAAGGACCTCACCCACACCTACGACGAGAAGATTCTTTTTCTGGGGGCGGAACTACTGGTGGAGCGCGGCGATCGCATCGCCTTCCTCGGCCCCAACGGCGCCGGGAAATCCACCCTGCTGCGCCTGATCATGGGGGTCGAGCCGCCGGACGATGGCAAGGTCGAACTGGGGGCCCACAACGTCATCCCCAGCTACTTCGAGCAGAACCAGGCCGAAGCCCTCGATCTGGAGAAGACCGTCCTGGCGACCGTCCACGACGAAGTGCCCGACTGGAAGGACCACGAAGTCCGCACCCTGCTAGGCAATTTCTGCTTCAGCGATGACACCGTCTACAAGGCCGTCGGGGCCCTCAGCGGTGGCGAGAAGGCACGGCTGGCCTTTGCCAAGATGCTGCTCAAGCCCTGCAACCTGCTGGTGCTCGACGAGCCCACCAACCACCTCGACATTCCCGCCAAGGAGATGCTCGAGCAGGCCCTACGCGAATATGAGGGCGCCTGCCTGATCGTTTCTCACGATCGTTACTTTATTTCACAGACTGCCAACAAAATCGTCGAGCTGCGGGATGGCCAGCTGCGCCTCTACCTGGGCGACTACCACTACTACCTGGACAAGCTGGCGGAGGAGCGGGACAAGGCGCGTCAGGACAAGCTGGATGCCGAGAAGGCCGCCAGGAGCGCCACCAAACGCGCCCAGCAGAAAGCCAAGGAGCAGGAGAAGAAACAGAAGCGCGCCGAAGCCAAAAAAGCCTGAGTCTGAGAGAGGGGGACCTCCACTTTTCCGGCCTCTCAGAAAGTGGCAAAAAGGGCTCTCAGGCCTCGTACCGCAGGGCCTGCGGGAGGGCAGGGCTGCCAACCCCGGATGCTATGATCGCCCCGTGAATTCGTATTGAATCGACCCGCGTTTCGCGAGGAAATGGATCAGTGCCTATGGCGGACGCCACCGTTTCTCCCGTTGTTCTCGTCATCCTCGATGGCTGGGGCTATCGCGACGCAACCGAGGGCAACGCGATCCGGGCCGCCAATACCCCGATCATGGACTGCCTCGCCCAGGCCTACCCCAGCACCCTGATCCGCACCTCCGGTAAGGATGTCGGCCTGCCGGAGGGCCAGATGGGCAACTCCGAGGTCGGTCACCTGAACATCGGTGCCGGTCGCATCGTTCCCCAGGAGCTGGTGCGGATCAGCGATGCCGTCGAAGACAGCAGCATCCTCGCCAACCCCGCCCTCAACCGCCTCTGCGACGAGGTGCTCGAGCGTGACGGCAAGCTGCACCTGCTCGGGCTCTGCTCCGACGGTGGGGTCCACTCCCACATCGAGCACCTGGCGGGCCTGCTCACCCTGGCCCGCCAGCGGGGGCTGCGCGACGTCTGCATCCACTTAATCAGCGACGGTCGCGACACCAATCCCACCGACGGCATCCGCTACCTGCACCGGCTGGAGGAGCTGATCGCCGAGGCCGGGATCGGCCGTATCGTCACCATCTGTGGCCGCTACTTCGCCATGGACCGCGATCGCCGCTGGGATCGGGTCAAGAAGGCCTACGACCTGTTCACCCAGGATGGTCCTGGCAGCGGCCGCAGCCTCAAATCCATCTTCGAAGCCACCTACGCCGCCGGCAAGACCGACGAGTTCGTCGAGCCGGAGCGGGTCGCACCGGGCGCGGTGGAAGCCGGTGATGGGGTGATCTTCTACAACTTCCGCCCCGACCGGGCCCGTCAGCTCACCTACGCCTTCACCCTGCCCGACTTCGAAGGCTTCGAACGCCAGCAGATCACGCCGCTGTCCTTCGTCACCTTCACCCAGTACGACGCCAATCTGGACGTGCCGGTGGCCTTCGAGCCCCAGAGCCTGACCAACATCCTCGGAGAGGTGGTGGCTAACGCCGGTCTGAAGCAGTTCCGCACCGCCGAAACCGAGAAGTATCCCCACGTCACCTACTTCTTCAACGGTGGCCTCGAGGAGCCCTTCGAGGGTGAGGATCGGGAGCTGGTTCCCAGCCCCATGGTCGCCACCTACGACCAGGCCCCGGCGATGTCGGCCCAGACCGTGACCGACAAGGCGATCGCCGCCATCCGCAGGGGCGTCTACTCCCTGGTGGTGATCAACTACGCCAACCCGGACATGGTCGGCCACACCGGCCGCATGGAAGCTGCCGTCCAGGCGATCGAGACCGTCGACCACTGCATCGGCGAACTGATCGATGCGGTCGGCCAGATGGGCGGCACCACCCTGATCACCGCCGACCACGGCAATGCCGAGACGATGTGGGACGAGAACGGCGATCCCTGGACCGCCCACACCTGCAACCTCGTGCCCTTCATCCTGGTGGAAGGGGAGCGGCGCAAGATTCCCGGCCACGGCACCGCCGTCAGCCTGCGGGAGGATGGCCGTCTGGCGGACATCGCCCCGACCATCCTGGAACTGCTGCAGCTGCCCCAGCCGCCGGAGATGACCGGCCGCTCGATGATCGAGCCCGCTACCATCGATCTGCGCACCGCCCGCACCCCCGTCCGCGTCGGCGTCTAGTCCAGTCCCCCCACGAGTTCCGTCGTCATGCTTCAACAGGTTCTGCAGATTGTCTGGATGGTGTCGGCCATCGGACTGACCGTGCTGGTGCTGCTCCACAGCCCCAAGGGCGACGGTCTCGGGGGTCTGGGCGGTCAGGCCCAGCTGTTCACCAGTGCCCGCAGCGCCGAGAATACGCTCAATCGGGTCACCTGGACCCTGTTCGTGCTCTTCCTCGGTCTGAGCATCGTCCTCAGTGCCGGTTGGCTGGCCAGCAAGTAGTCGCGTGGGGCTGAAGTCCCTCGGGCTGACCCTGGCCCTG
>CAWUMD010000022.1:0-16598 GCA_963923365.1 uncultured bacterium | reverse complement strand
CGGGTAGCGATCGCAGAGGGCCTTGACCCGCTCGCGGCAGCGCTGCTCGATGGCGTTGTCCTCGGGGTTGAGTAGGCGATCGGCGATGATGTCGGCGACCTCGGTGAAATCGTCGGCCTTGAAGCCACGGGTGGTGAGGGCAGCGGTGCCCAGACGCAGACCGCTGGTCACGAACGGTGACTCGGGGTCGAAGGGCACGGTGTTCTTGTTGGCGGTGATGTTGATGTCACTCACCAGCAGGTCGGCCACCTTGCCGGTCATGCCGATGCTGCGCAGGTCGACCAGCAGCAGGTGGTTGTCGGTGCCGCCGGAGACGATCTTCAGACCGCGCTCGCTCAGACGCTTGGCCAGGGCCTGAGCGTTTTCGATCACCTGGGCGATGTAGGTCTTGAACTCGGGCTGGAGGGCTTCACCGAAGGCCACGGCCTTGGCTGCCACCACGTGCTCCAGCGGTCCACCCTGGGTGCCGGGGAAGACGGACTTGTCGAACTTCTTGCCCAGTTCGGCGTCGCGGGTCAGGATCAGGCCGCCGCGGGGACCGCGCAGGGTCTTGTGGGTGGTGGTGGTGACGACATCGCAGTAGGGGATCGGGCTGGGGTGCAGACCTGCAGCCACCAGACCGGCGATGTGGGCAATGTCGGCCATCAGATAGGCGCCGACCTCATCCGCGATCGCCCGGAACTTGTCGAAGTGGATGGTGCGGGGGTAGGCCGAGTAGCCGCAGATGATCAGCTTGGGCTTGTGTTCGAGGGCCAGCTGACGGATCGACTCGTAGTTGAGCTGCTCGGTTTCGGGATCGACGCCGTAGTGAACCGCCTTGAACCACTTGCCCGAGACGTTCACCGGCGAACCGTGGGTGAGGTGACCGCCGTGGGACAGGTCCATGCCCATGAAAGTGTCGCCGGGTTCCAGCAGCGTGAGGAAGACGGCGAAGTTGGCCTGGGCCCCGCTGTGGGGCTGGACGTTGGCGGCGGCGGCACCGAACAGCTGCTTAGCCCGCTCGATTGCCAGCTCCTCGGCCTGATCGACGAACTCGCAGCCGCCGTAGTAGCGCTTGCTGGGCAGACCTTCGGCGTACTTGTTGGTCAGCACCGAACCCTGGGCTGCCATCACCGCCGGAGAGGTGAAGTTCTCGCTGGCGATCAGCTCCAGGTGTTCCTGCTGCCGGTTCAGTTCCTTGCCGATGATGGCGGCGATCGCCGGATCGGTTTGCTGCAGAAAATCGAAATTGCTCTGGCTCACAGAAGAAGACCCTCGAATGCTTCGAACCCGAGCGGGAGCATCCGGCGCCTGCGCGGTCCAACTCCCCTGGATCCCAAATCACTATCCTAACTTGGTCATTCCGGCCGCCGCTGTCGCCCGGATGAACGAACGGTCCCGGGCCAGACAGGACCCGGGACCGTCCGGTGGCAGCGTCTGAATCGACTCCAGTTAAGCGGAGACCTCTTTGCTGCCCTCGTACTGAGAAGGTACCCACTCGGCCGTGGGAGATGATCAATAGCGCGGCACCTGGGCATCGACCGTCAGGGACCACTCATCGATACCGCCCGCCAGGTTCCAGACATCGGTAAACCCCTGGGCTTGCAGCCACTGGCACATCCGGTAGGAGCGCATGCCGTGGTGGCAGAGGACGATCGTGGGACGCTGGGGGTCCAGTTCCTCGGTCAGGCTGTCGGCCCAGTCGGCGTAGGCGCTCAGGGGGACCAGCCGGAACCCGGCGATCGCCGCTACCTCGGCTTCCTGGGGCTCCCGGACATCGATCAGCTGCAGATGCTCCGAGCCCAGCTCGGCGATCCGGCGGGCGGCCTCGCTGGGGCTGAGCTGGCGGATTTCGGTCGGGGTCATGACAGTTCCTGCAAGTCGGCTCGCCGTCATTCTCGCTCGGGCAGCCCGGCGCTCCGGAATGGGTCTGAAATAATGAGGGCGTCCGGTCACCCGCGGATCCGCCGCCCATGAAGCCGCGTACCTTTTTCTCTGCCCTGATTGTCGTCTCGCTGGTGCTGCTGCTGGCCGGAGGCGGGCTGTTTGCCTGGGTCTGGGCCAGCAACCCGCTGCGGCTCGCCGAGGGCAGTCGGCTGACCCGCCCTCTGGCGGCCACCTATATCTCCCGGCAGGCGCCGCTGGTGTTCTCGCTACTGACCTCACCCGGGCAGTTGCGGGACTTTGCCCGGGCTGCCAGCAGCGGGCGCGGACGCCGGGAGGTGGATCGGGAATGGGAGCAGCTGCAGTCGGGGCTGCTGGCCCCTCTGGGGCTGGACTACCGGCAGGACTTCGAACCCTGGCTGGGGCAGGAACTGACCGTTGCGATCACCGATCTGGATCTGGACCGGGATCCGGGTAATGGTGCGCAGCCGGGCTACCTGCTGTCCCTGGCCACCGATGACAGCCTGACGGCTCGGGAGTTCCTGCAGCGGTTCTGGCAGCAGCGCGCCAGTCGGGGCACCGACCTGGTGTTTGAGCAGTACAAGGGCGTCAGCCTGATTCAGGGGGAGCCGAGCCTGGTCGGTCGTCGCCGTCAACCCCTGGCGACGGCGGTGGTGGGCGATCGCCTGCTGCTGATCGCCAATGATCCCAAGGTGCTGCGCGAGGCGATCGCCAATGCCCAGGTTGCCGAGCTGAATCTCGACCATGATCCGGACTACCGCCGCGCCCTCGAGCATCTGCGCCCGAATCGCATCGGTCTGATCTGGGCGGATCTGCCACGTTCGGCCCAGTGGCTGAGTCGCCAGGGTTTCCTCAGCCTGCCGCAGACGACTACGCCGCCGCCGGGGCTGGAACGGGCGGCGATCGCCCTGGCTCTGGAGTCCGGGGGGCTGCAGGCGGATGGTGCGCTGCTGCCTGCAGCTGGGGTGACGCTGCCGCTACCGGCCCGCACCCAGCCTCTCGGTAGCCTGCGCTTCGCGCCCACCGACAGCCGTCTGGTGCTGGCGGGGGTGAGCTTGAGGGATCTCTGGGCCAATGCCCAGACCCTGCTGCCGGGCTACCCCCTGGTGGAGGAGACGTTGCAGCAGGCGATCGCCGCCCTGCAGGAGAGTTGGGGCGTCAACCTGCCGACTGACATCTTTGCCTGGAGCCAGGGAGACTGGCTGCTGGCCCGGGATGGCGAAGACTGGGTGTTTGCGGTCAACCGGCGATCGCCCGAGGCCCAGGCGGCGATCGCCGCCCTGGATGAGCGTGCCGTCAGCCGTGGCTACCAGCCCACGACCCTGAATCTGGCCGATAACCATCCGGTCACGGCCTGGACGCGGCTGCGGGCCGAAGGGCGACGCAATCAGCTCCAGGCCAGCCTGCGCGGTGCGCATACCCGTGAGGGTGACTACGAGCTGTTTGCGACCTCCCTGGACAGCCTCGGTCGGGCTCTAGAGGGAGGACTGGTGAACCGTGCCGGGTTCCGGCGCGTCCAGGCGGCACTGCCCGGTCGGGATCAGGGACTGATCTACGTGGATTGGACCCAGACCCGGGGGAGTCTGGCCCAGCGGATTCCGGCGCTGCGGCTGCTGGCGGCTCCGCTGGAGCCCCTGGTCCGTCATCTGTCGGCGGTCGGGTTCTCGGCGCACATTGAAGCGGAGGATCTGATCCGTGCCAGTCTGCAGCTGGATCTGGGAGCCTGAAGCTGATGCGGGAGATCTATCTGATCCGCCATGGCATCGCGGTTGATCGCAGCCTGGATATGGCGGACGGGGAACGGCCCCTGACCGCCACCGGGCAGCGACGTACCCAGCGGGTCGGTCAGAGGCTCGTGGAACTGGGTATCCGCTGCGATCGCCTGCTCTCGAGTCCACTGGTGAGGGCCCGACAGACGGCGGATCTGCTGGTGGAGGCACATCTGGCGGAGACAATGGAGATCTGCCCTGCCCTGCAACCCGGCGGCGATCTGCGCCAGGGCTTGGCCCAGGCTACGCGCCAGGACTGGCAGCGGTTGGCCCTGGTCGGCCATGAGCCGGACCTCGGCCTCTGGGCAGAAACCCTGGTCTGGGGTTCCACCCAGGACAAGCTGGTGGTGAAGAAGGCCGGGGTGATTGGTCTGCTCTGTCCCCCCGGTGGGGACCTGATCGGTCGCTGTCAGCTGTTCTGGCTGGCGCCGCCGCGGCTGCTGCTCTGAGTGCTGATCCCCGGAAGGTTTGTTGCGAACAAAGCGGCCAGGACCCTCTGGTAGGCTAGCGATCATTGCAGTGCTGAGACGACGTGCATGGTTGCGGTCAGCGAGTACAAGCCCGGCCTTGAAGGGGTTCCGGTCACGCTTTCGAGCATCAGTTTTGTCGATGGACAGAATGGGGTGCTGGAATACCGGGGGATTCCCATTGAGCAGCTGGCCCAACGCAGTTCCTTCCTGGAAACCGCCTACCTGCTGATCTGGGACAAGCTGCCCACCAAGGCGGAACTCGAGGATTTCGAGCACGAGATCCGCTATCACCGCCGGGTCAAGTACCGCATCCGGGACATGATGAAGTGCTTTCCGGAAAGTGGCCACCCGATGGATGCCCTGCAGGCCAGTGCGGCCGCTCTGGGTCTGTTCTACAGTCGTCGGGCCCTCGATGACCCCGCCTACATCCGGGCAGCGGTGGTGCGTTTACTCGCCAAGATCCCGACGATGGTGGCGGCCTTCCAGCTGATCCGCAAGGGCAATGACCCGATTCAGCCCCGGGACGACCTCGACTACGCCGCCAATTTCCTCTACATGCTCACGGAGCGGGAGCCGGACCCGGTGGCGGCCCGGATCTTCGATACCTGTCTGACCCTGCACGCCGAGCACACGATCAACGCTTCCACCTTCTCGGCGATGGTGACGGCCTCGACCCTCACCGACCCCTACGCGGTGGTTGCCTCGGCGGTGGGCACCCTGGCGGGTCCCCTGCACGGGGGGGCCAACGAGGAAGTGATCGAGATGCTCGAAGCGATCGGCTCGGTGGAGAACGTTGTTCCCTGGCTTGAGGATGCGATCGCCCACAAGAAGCGGATCATGGGCTTCGGCCACCGGGTCTATAAGGTCAAGGACCCCCGCGCCGTGATTCTTCAGAATCTGGCGGAGCAGCTGTTCGAGGTGTTCGGGACCGATCCCTACTACGAGATCGCGGTCGCCCTGGAACATGCTGCCACCGAGCGGCTGGCCCACAAGGGGATCTACCCCAACGTCGACTTCTACTCCGGGCTGGTCTACCGCAAGCTCGGCATCCCGACCGACCTGTTCACACCGGTGTTCGCGATCGCCCGGGTGGCTGGCTGGCTGGCCCACTGGAAGGAGCAGCTGGCGGCCAACCGGATCTTCCGGCCGACCCAGATCTACACCGGTGACCATGGCATCGACTATCAGGCCATGCGTGAACGGGGCGACTGAGCGCCATTGACCGGACGGGAGGTCAGCCATTGCCGGTAGATATACTCAGCCTCCCGGCCTGGTCAGGGCCATGACGATATACTGACCATCAGGCTCAAGCCTGACTGCGGCTGCAGTCGTGCTGTGCCTGATGGTTAAGTCCCCCAGGATCGCAACGCATGACGTCCGGGATCGATCTCCAGAAGACTTTTGTTGACACGCTCATGGACCTGGGGCTGACCCCCGGTCTTTCGAAGCTGCTGTGGATGCCCCTGCCGATGCTGGTGATGATCATCGTCGCCACCGTTGGTGTCCTCGTTGTGGTCTGGCTGGAACGGAAGATTTCCGCCGCCGCCCAGCAACGGGTGGGTCCCGAATTCGCCGGGCCGGAAGGGTCGCTGCAGGCGATCGCCGACGGCTTGAAACTGGTGTTCAAGGAAGACACCATTCCCGCCAAGGCCGATCCCTGGCTGTTTACCCTCGGGCCGATCCTGGTAATCGTGCCGGTGTTCGTCTCCTACCTGATCGTCCCCTTCGGTCAGAATCTGGTGATCACCAACGTCGGGGCCGGGGTGTTCCTCTGGATTGCCCTCTCGAGTGTGCAGCCCATCGGTCTGCTGATGTCGGGCTACGCCTCGAACAACAAGTATTCGCTGCTCGGCGGTCTGCGGGCGGCTGCCCAGTCGATCAGTTATGAGATTCCGCTGGCGCTGGCGGTGCTGGCCATCGTGATGATGTCCAACTCCCTGAGCACCATCGACATCGTCAACCAGCAGTCCGGCTACGGCATCCTCGGCTGGAACATCTGGCGCCAGCCGGTCGGGTTCCTGATTTTCTGGATTTCCGCCCTGGCCGAGTGCGAACGCCTGCCCTTCGACCTTCCGGAAGCGGAGGAAGAACTGGTCGCCGGTTACCAGACCGAGTACGGCGGCATGAAGTTCGCCCTCTTCTACCTCAGCTCCTACGTCAACCTGATCCTCTCCGCCCTGCTGGTGGCGATCCTCTACCTCGGCGGCTGGGAATTCCCCGTGCCCCTGGATCGGGTCGCTGACTGGGTGGGTGTTCCGGCTGACAATCCGGTGCTGCAGGTGGTGACTGCCACCCTGGGCATCTCCATGACCGTGCTCAAGGCCTACGTGCTGGTGTTCACCGCTATTCTGCTGCGCTGGACCCTGCCCCGGGTGCGGATTGACCAGCTGCTCAACCTGGGCTGGAAGTTCCTGCTGCCGGTCGCCCTGGTCAACCTGCTGGCCACCGCGGCTCTGAAACTGGCTTTCCCCGTCGCCTTCGGCGGCTAACCGAGAGACTCGACCCATGCTGAAGTTCCTCAAGCAAGTCGGCGACTACGCCAAGGAAACGGTCCAGGCGGCCAAGTACATCGGCCAGGGCCTGTCGGTCACCTTCGACCACATGAGCCGTCGCCCCGTGACGGTGCAGTATCCCTACGAGAAGCTGATTCCCTCTGAGCGCTACCGCGGCCGGATTCACTACGAATTCGACAAGTGCATCGCCTGCGAAGTCTGCGTGCGGGTCTGCCCGATCAACCTGCCGGTGGTCGACTGGACCTTCAACAAGGAGACCAAGAAGAAGGAGCTGAAGCACTACAGCATCGACTTCGGGGTCTGCATCTTCTGCGGCAACTGCGTCGAGTACTGCCCGACCAACTGCCTGTCGATGACCGAGGAGTACGAGCTGGCGACCTTCGATCGCCACGAACTCAACTACGACAACGTTGCCCTCGGCCGTCTGCCCTATAAGGTGACCAACGACCCGATGGTGACGCCGCTACGGGAACTGGCCTACCTGCCCCAGGGTGAGATTGACCCCCACGGGGTGCCCGATGAGCGTCCCCGAGCCGGTAGCCGACCGGATCAACTGGTGGACCAGTATCGTCCCGCCGCTGCCAAGGAGGAGTAACCCGTGAATCTTGCCCAGGGCGTCCAGTTCGTCTCCTTTGCCATCCTGGCGGCCACCATGCTGATTGCTGCCCTCGGGGTGGTGCTGGTCAGCAACATTGTCTACTCTGCTTTCCTGCTCGGCGGGGTGTTCGTGAGCATGGCGGGGCTCTACCTGCTGCTCAACGCCAGCTTCGTCGCCTTCGCCCAGATCCTGATCTACGTCGGCGCCATCAACGTGCTGATTCTGTTCGCCATCATGCTGGTGAACAAGCGTGAGGACTTCCAGCCCCTGCGCTACGGCTGGCTGCGCAAAGGCCTGACCGCTCTCGTCTGCTTCGGTCTATTCGCTCTGCTGGGCACCACCGTGGTCGGTACCCCCTGGGCCATCTCCTCGGCCCAGCCCGATGGCGATACTGCCATTTACCTGATCGGTGAGCACTTCTTCAGCGACTATCTGCTGCCCTTCGAACTGGCCTCGGTGCTGCTGTTGATGGCAATGATCGGGGCGATCGTCCTGGCCCGCCGCGAGTACGAACCGGAGGACCCGCTCACCCACGCCGCCGCGGATCTGCGGCTGCCGGAAAAGGCCCGTGAAACCGTGCTGACCGCTGCTGAGGACTAGGAACTGACATGGAACTGCAATACTTCCTGCTGGTCGCGGCTGCCCTCTTCTGCATCGGAGTCTACGGTCTGGTCACCAGCCGCAATGCGGTGCGGGTGCTGATGTCGATCGAGCTGATGCTCAACGCCGTCAACCTCAACCTGATGGCCTTCTCCAGTTATCTGGATGGGGCCGTGATCAAGGGGCAGGTATTCACAGTCTTCGTGATTACGGTCGCGGCGGCCGAAGCAGCCGTTGGCCTGGCCATCCTGCTGGCTATCTACCGCAACCGCAACACCGTCGACATGGAGCAGTTCAACCTGCTCAAGTGGTAGCCCCAAGGCTGTATCCCAACCCCGCCGTCCGGAGCCAGCTCCGGGCGGCGGTTGTTTTTCTGAGATCTTCATATTCTCTACGGGTCTGCGGCCGTGGCAGGTCTTTACCTGCCCTGGGGTGAAACCGTTAACATATGTAACGAAAGGTTTCGTCTCCCCCTCGCCTGCGGTTCATGATTCTGATTCTGCTGTTTGTCGTTGTCCTGGTGACCTGGGCCCTGCGGCTGATGAGTCAGGCCCTGGAACGTCAGGAGTTCTCCCTGATGCTGGCGGGCGTGCTGGTCAGTTCTGCGGCGGCTGGGCTCGTCGGGGTGTACGTGCTGATGAACGGCAGCCTCGGCTACCTGGCGGGTGGTCTGGTCTATCCCTCGGTGGAATCCCTGGGGGCGGAGCAGTCTCTGGCCTGGATCGGGGAACTGGACAACGCCCACGCGGCCCTGCCGTAACCCTATGACTTCCACTGCGCCCGAGCAGGTGCGTGACCTGTTCGACCGGATTGCCCCGGTCTACGACCGTTTCAACGACCGCCTCAGTTTCGGTCTGCACCGGGTCTGGAAGCAGATGACCGTGAACTGGTCTGGTGCCCGACCCGGCGATCGCGTCCTCGACCTCTGCTGCGGCAGTGGTGATCTGGCGGTGCTGCTGGCCCGTCGTGTCGGGCGGGATGGGGCGGTGACGGGGTTGGACTTCTCCCAGGAGCTGCTCAATCAGGCGGCTCGTCGTGCGGATCTGGTGGGTCTGCCTCTGACCATCGACTGGCGGCTGGGTGATGCTCTGCGCCTGCCCCAGGCGGATGCCAGTGTCGAGGCGATCACCATGGGCTACGGGCTGCGCAATGTCGGCGACATCCCCCGGGCTCTGGCGGAGATCCGACGGGTGCTGAAGCCGGGACGGCGGGCGGCGCTGCTGGATATGCACCGACCTGCCGGAGCGACCCTGCGCGGTTTCCAGCAGTGGTACCTGGAGCATTGGGTGCAACCGGCCGCCAACGACTGCGGTCTGCACGATGAGTACGCCTATATCGGTCCCAGCCTCGATCGCTTTCCGACGGGGCCTGAGCAGGAGGAACTGGCCCGGCGGGCCGGCTTCCGGCGGGTGCGGCACTATCCGATTGCCGGTGGGATGATGGGAGTGCTGGTCGTCGAAGCCTGACATGCCCGGATTCGGGGAGTTCCTCCGGCAGCATGCCGATCTTGGCTTTCTGCTCCTGCCGCCGCTGGCGGGTGGCGTGATCGGCTATTTCACCAATGATCTGGCGATTCGGATGCTGTTCCGGCCCTATCGGCCTCTGTTTGTGGGGGGCTGGCAGCTGCCGTTCACCCCGGGCCTGATTCCGGCGAACCAGAGTCGGCTGGGGCGACGAATCGCCGATCAGATCATGGCCTCGCTGCTGACGCCGGAGGAACTGCACCGGCTGGCCCAGCGACTGCTGGCCGTGGACCGGCTGCAGCAGGGCATCACCTGGCTGCTGGGCTTTGGGCTGCGGGAGCTGCGCCGAGCTCGCAGCAGTGGCGACCTGACGACCCTGGCCCGGCTGCTGGAGCAATTGGCGGGGCGATCGCTGCAGCGGTTG
This sequence comes from uncultured bacterium, assembly GCA_963923365.1. Taxonomy (GTDB): domain Bacteria; phylum Cyanobacteriota; class Cyanobacteriia; order Synechococcales; family Synechococcaceae; genus CAWUMD01. Next base: position 6,877 of record CAWUMD010000022.1, on the reverse strand, counting down.
CTGCGGCTGGCGGCCCAACGCCCGGACCTGCTGGCTCCCCAGCTCGATCGCATCTTCGATTCGGTGCTGCTGGAGCTACGGGTGGAGGCCGAACCGGCCCGGCAGTTGAGTGACTGGATTCTGGAGGGTCTGATTCCTCCCGAGGTGTTGCGGCAGGCCCTGGTGGACTTCCTGACCGATCGCAATATCGCGGTCATCGACCGCATCCTGCGGGAGAAGACCCAGGGCACCTACTGGATCGTTGCCAATCTGGTGGGGGCTCGCTCCACCCTCGAGCAGCTGCGGGAGTACAGCCTGCGATCGCCGCGCCAGAGTGAAGCCCTGATTGCCGAGATGCTGCGCACTCTGGAGATCCGCGAGCGGCTGCAGCGCTGGCTGCGGGCCTTCCAGCTGAGTCAGCTGCCCGTGGGGACCCGGCAGAACCTGCGGCAGGCCTTCCGCGAGGCGGTGCTCTCCGGGCTGACCCAGTCCGGTCAGGACTGGCTGCAGCGGGCGGAGGAGTCCCTCGACTGGCTGGCGATCGCCCGCTACCTGTTGGGGCGTCTGGACCGGGCTGCAGTGGCGGACCCCAGCTTCAGCGACCTCAGCCGCTCCCTGGCGGAGCTGATCGATCGACATCTGGAGGCAGAACTGGAGACGATCGTCGCTGAGGCGATACCGGTACTGCGCATCGACGAAGTGATTGTTGCCCGCATCGAGGCAACGTCACCGGCGGACCTGGAAGCTGCTATCCAGGGAATTGTCCGCCAGGAACTGCAGGCCATCGTCAACCTGGGCGGACTGCTGGGGCTGGTGATTGGGGCGTTGCAATCCCTGCTGCAGCTCTGGAGGCCCTGAGTCAGGGCTCCTCTCCATCCGGGTCCCGGGTGGTCCAGTCGGAGGCCCGCAGGGACTGACGGCCACTGCGGCGGGAGTCACGCCGGTAGCGATGACTGGCCAGTAGGGGCTCGTACTCCACCTGACCGCCGCTGCCGATCTTGCGCTTCAGGGTGCTGGTACGGCTGTGGCGGGTGGATTGCTGCTCGTTCAGCGCCTGAAGCTCGCTCAGCAGGTCGCAGTAGAGCGGGTAGCGCTCCCAGCCGCCGCGGACACCGCAGCCTGGTTCCTCCCGGTGCAGACAGTCACTGAACTGGCATCCCGGATCGACGAGCCGCTGGCGGGCTTCGGGGAAGAGCAAGGCCAGATCCTGGACGTCGCCCTCCAGATCCGGCTGGTTGAAGCCGGGACTATCGGCCAGCAGCCCGCCGCCGGGTAGCTCGAACAGCTCGACGTGGCGGGTGGTATGACGCCCCCGTCCCAGCTTTCCGGAGACGGCCCCGGTGCGCAGATCGATGGCGGGAATCAGGCGGTTGATCAGACTGCTCTTGCCGACGCCGGAGGGTCCGCAAACGATGCTGGTCCGTGCGCTCAGGTCCGCCAGCAGGGTCTGGATGCCCTCATCCTGGTAGAGGCTGAGGAAGTGGGCCTGATAGCCCCAGTCGACCAAGCGATCGCTCCAGCGTTGCTGCTCCTCGGAGCTGATCAGGTCGGCCTTGTTCAGGGCCAGGCGGATATCGACGCCGACGGCTTCGGCCTTGAGCAGGAAGCGGCTGAGCTGTGTGGGATCGAGGGTGGGCTCCGCCAGGGCGAAGACCAGCAGAATCTGATCGACGTTGGCCACCGGTGGCCGATCCAGCTGGCTGCGGCGGGGCTCCACCCGGTCGATAGCACCGCGGCAGCCCTGCCAGTCCGGCTCGCTGATGCCGACGCGATCGCCCACCATCACCTGCTGGCCAATTTTCTTGAGGCGGCTGCGGCGGGTGCAGAGCAGTTCCGGCAGGGGCCAGTCCCCCCCATCCAGCCGCACGCGGTAGAAGTTCGCCTGCACCGCGAGGACCGTCCCCCGCAGATCGGCGCTCATGCGGGTCTGAGGACCTGCAGGCGGAAACTGCCGTCCTGGCAGTCCTCCAGGGATTCCACCCGGTAGCCCTCCATGCGCAGGCTGTCGGGCACCTGCTCGACCGGTTCACCGGCGTCCAGACGCACCTCTAGCAGACTGCCGATGGGTAACTGCTCCAGCCGCAGCTTGGTACGGATGAAATTGATCGGGCAGGGGGTGCCGCGTAGATCCAGCTGTTCTGTCACGCTCATCCGCCGAACAGGCCTCCCAGGAAGCCGCTGCCCTTGGCGATGCGATCGCCGCGCACGTGGGCCAGTTTCTCCAGCAGTTCCCGTTCCTCGGCGCTGACCTTGGTGGGGATCTCCACCCGCACGCTCAGCTGGTGATTGCCGCGGGCGACGGGGTTGCCCAGCTTGGGTACACCCTTGCCTTCAAGCACCAGCACGGTCCCCGGCTGAGTTCCGGCAGGAATGGTCAGTTCCGCCGGACCATCGACGGTGCTGACCTCGATCTTGCTGCCCAGGATGGCCTGCAGGTAGCTGACCGAGACGTCCGAGAGGATGTTGATGCCGTCGCGACGGAACTCGCTGTCTTCCTCCACGAACAGGTAGACGTAGAGATCCCCCGGCGGACCACCCCGCAGCCCGGCATCTCCCTCGCTGGAGACCCGCAGACGGGTACCGCTGTCCACCCCGGCGGGGATGGTGATCTTCAGCTTCTTCTGCTGCCGTTTGACACCCTGACCGGCACAGCTTTCGCACTTGTCGACGATCATCTGACCACTGCCTTCGCAGGTCGGACAGACCGTCACCTGGGTGAAGGCCCCGAAGGGTGTGCGCGTGGCGCGGCGCACCTGACCCTGACCGCTGCAGGTGCTGCAGGTCTGGGGCTTGGTACCGGCCTTGGCACCGGACCCCTGACAGGTACTGCAGGTTTCCAGGTGGGCGACCTTGATTTCCTTCTCGCCGCCGAAGATGGCATCCCGGAAGTCCAGCTTCAGGTCGAGACGCAGATCGTTGCCCCGAGTCGGACCGCGGCGGCGGGCCTGCTGCTGGGCGCCGCCGGGCGCGCCGCCGAAACCGCTGAAGAAGGTCTCGAAGATATCGGCGAAGCCGCCCATATCGCCGAAGTCCTGATACCCGGGAGCGCCAGCGGCCCCGGAGACCCCGGCCTCACCGAAGCGGTCGTAGCGGGCTCGGGTTTCGGGCTCCGACAGGACCTCGTAGGCCCGGTTGATTTCCTTGAACTGTTCTTCTGCCCCCGGATCCTTGTTCACATCCGGGTGGTACTTGCGGGCCAGCCGTCGATAGGCGCGCTTGAGTTCGTCCTTGTCGGCGTCACGGGAAACACCGAGTACCTGGTAGTAATCGACTGCCATAGGCTCCTGGAAAACTGGCGCGTCCGCACTAATTTCCTACAATAATGCGTTGCTCCGGAGCCCGGTCGGCAGGGTAGGGGAATCCCTACTCCACCGGCTCGAAGTCGAGAATCACCGTTGCCTCCTCATCGAGGCCCCCAGCCGGAACAGTGGGTACAACCGGGATGCCGCTCATGGAGGGCGCGGTCGGCAGTTCGGGATGCTCATAGGCGGCCGCTCCGGCGGCGAACAGCACCTGCTGCAACTGATCCACCCGCTCCCGTAGATCGGTGGGATTGCCACTGTCGAGCAGCGGCGTAATCTGCCGCAGCAGTTCATCGGCCTGCTGCTGCGCCTCCGGGGCGAACAGGTGCGGATGGTCGCTCACCAGGGTCTGATAGTGCTGGCGCAGGTTGACCACCCGCCCGCTCAGCTCGGCCCGCTGCAGGGACTGCTGATCCTGCTGGGCGTACTGTTCTGCGGCGGCCTGCATGGCGTCCACTTCGGCGCTGCTGAGACTGCCGGTGTGGCTGACCCGGATGCTCTGCTGTCGCCCGGTGCCCTGGTCCTGGGCCGAGACCTGGAGGATGCCATCCGCATCGATCTCGAAGCAGACCTCGATCTGGGGGACGCCCCGGGGAGCCGGGGGAATGCCGGTGAGCTGGAAGCGACCGAGGCTACGGTTGTCCCGGGCCAGGGCCCGTTCGCCCTGGAGCGCATGAACTTCCACCACCGACTGACCGTCCGTGGCGGTGGAGAAGACCTGGGTGCGGCTGGTGGGCAGGGTGGTGTTGCGCTCGATCAGTCGGGTGAAGATGCCGCCCAGGGTTTCGATCCCCAGGGAGAGGGGGGCCACGTCGAGCAGCAGCAGATTGGCGACCTCCCCGCCGAGGATGCCGCCCTGGATGGCGGCCCCCAGGGCTACCGCCTCGTCGGGGTTGACCGTCTGATCGAGGGGGCGATCGCCGAAGAAGTGGCTGACTGCCCGTTGCACGGCAGGCATACGGGTGGAGCCGCCGGTGAGGATGATCCGGTCGATCTGCTCCGGAGTGAGCCCGCTGTCGGCGAGTGCCTGGCGCAGCGGTTCCAGCGTGGCTTCAATCAGGGGCGCCACCAGGGCCTCCAGCTGGGCCCGGCTCAGATCAACCTCCAGATGCTTCGGCTGGGGCGGGTCACTGGCGTCGGTGGTGATGAACGGCAGGCGGATGGTCGTTCGGGTCTGGCTGGAGAGCTCGATTTTGGCCCGCTCGGCGGCTTCCCGCAGCCGCTGCAGGGCAGCCACATCCCGGCGCAGGTCCAGCCCTTCCCGGGCTTGGAAGTCCTGCAGCAGCCAGTCGAGCAGGGCCGCGTCGAAGTCATCACCGCCCAGGTGGTTGTTGCCTGCGGTGGCTTTGACCTCGAATACCCCCTCCCCGAGCTGCAGGATCGAGACATCGAAGGTGCCACCGCCGAGGTCGAAGACAAGGACCTTGAGATCCTGATCCTGCTTGTCCAGGCCGTAGGCCAGGGCAGCGGCGGTGGGCTCATTGATGATCCGAAGCACCTCCAGACCGGCAATCTGGCCTGCATCCTTGGTGGCCTGTCGCTGGGCATCGGTGAAGTAGGCCGGGACCGTGATCACCGCCTGCGTGACGGTCTCGCCCAGGGACTGCTCCGCGTCCTGGCGGAGCTGGCGCAGCAGGATGGCGGAGAGTTCCTGCGGCGTGAAGACGTGCTCGCCAATCCGGATGTCGACACTGTCGTCCCGTCCGGGCACGCAGGCGTAGGGCACGCGGCCCCGCTCGGCGGTGGTATCGTCCCAGCGGCGGCCGATGAAACGTTTGATGCTGTAGACCGTCCGCTCGGGATTGGTCAGGCTCTGGCGCCGCGCGGCCTGACCGACCAGCCGTTCGCCGCTGCGGCTGAAGCTGATCACGCTGGGGGTGGTGCGATCGCCGACCTGATTGACGATCACTCGGGGGTGGCCCCCTTCCAGCACGGCTGCGCAACTGTTGGTTGTGCCCAGGTCGATGCCGATCACCTTGCCCATGGCGGACCTGCTCGCGGTCTGGGGTCAGTCTGCCCGGGAGATCCCCAAAGAAAACCCGGTGACCATCTGGGTCGCCGGGTGCGTGCGGAGAGTTCGAGCTGGGGATCAGCCTTCGCTGGGCGCTTCAGGGTTTCCCATGGAAACCTTCACCAGGGCGTGGCGGATCACCCGTTCGCCGAGGATGTAGCCGCGCTGCAGTTCCTCGCTGACCACGTCCTCCTCGAACTCGGCCGAGGGCTCGCGCATGACCGCTTCGTGCAGATTGGGGTCGAAGGGTTCGCCCTGGGCCCGCATCGGCTGAACGCCGATCCGCTTCAGACAGTCGATCAGCTGCTTGTAGAGTCCCTGATAGCTCTTGTGGATGCTCAGGGCTTCCTCATGCTGGGGCTGGAGCTGGTTACGGGCCCGATCGAAGTTGTCCACCACCGGCAGAATGTCGGTGATTGTGGAGCACTTGATCTGCACCTCAAGGTCTTCCTTCTCCTTGAGGGTGCGTTTGCGGAAGTTCTCGAAGTCGGCGGCCAGACGCATGTACTGGCTGGTCTGCTCCTCCAGCTGCGCCTTGAGAGTATCGCGCTCGGCAATCACGGCGGCCAGTTCAGCAGTCGCTTCGGTGGTCGGGGCGGCCTCGGTGGTTTCCGCCTCGGTAGCGGCGATCGCGTCGCCGTCCGCCACCGGGGTCTGCTCCTGGGCCTTGTCCTGTTCTTCGCTCATATCTGCAGCTTCGCTAGGGATGAGGGGGCGATCGCCGCCTGACCCTGGATGATTCCACCCGGGCTCAGACGCCGTCAAGGCAACCCCAGGGCGGAAAGCCCTACCTGCGGATCGGGGAATACTGCGGGCTGCCACCCGGTTGCCCGACCATGCAGTCCTCGATTGATCCCCGCCGCGCCCTGGTCTTTCAGAACCAGTTTTCGCCCTTCGGCAACAAACTGGTGCAGTCAGGGCTGGTCAGCCCCGAGCAGATGCAGGCCGCTCTGGTGGAAAGTCGGCGCAGTGGTCGAGCGCTGCCACGCATTCTTGAAGAGCAGACCGGTCAGATTCTGCCGGTGGAACTGCAGCAGCAGTACCGTCGCCAGCAGCTGTTCGAACTGAAGATCCTCTACGGGGTCGAATCCCTCGATGCGACGCCGGAGCGGGTGTCCGCTGCCAGCCTGCAGCCGCTGATTGCCCAGTATCTGCCGATTGAGACCTGTCGTCGCTTCCGGGTGCTGCCCCTGGCCCTGCGGGAGTCCCCACCGTTGCTGGAGGTAGGCATGGTGGAACCGGCGAATCTGGAGGCCCTGGATGAGCTGAATCGGCTGCTGCGGCCCAAGGGGCTGGCCTTCCAGCGGCTGGTGATCACCCTGGAGGATTACGAACGGCTGATGGCCGGGTTCCTCGACCGGCAGATGGCGGATCAGCAGCAGCAGTCCACGGCCCGTCTGGTGGACGTGGCGGATGAACTCTCCAACCTTGATGACATTGGTCTGGAGGTGGCCGCAGATGAAATCGATGATCTCGGTCAGGCCCTGGAGGATGCCGAGACCGCCCCGATCGTCAGTCTGGCCAACAAGATTCTCCTCAAGGCCCTGACCGAAGGCGCGTCGGACATTCACATCGAGCCCCAGGA
>CAWUMD010000021.1:0-16681 GCA_963923365.1 uncultured bacterium | reverse complement strand
CTGGCGGTCACCCTCCTGACAGGCCTGGGAGGGCAGGGATTCTACAGTCAGCCCACTCTGGATGTCGGCTCGATCGCTCCGGAAACCGTGGTCATTCAGGAAGCCCGCCGGATTGTCGACCCGATTGCCACGGAACGCCAGCGGGAGCAGGCCCGTCTCGGGGGCGCTCCAGTGCTGGAGCAGGATGCCTTCGAGCTGGAGCGCATCCGCAGGGATCTGCAGCGGTTGCTTGACCAGCTCGGTCAGGTCCGTCTCCGTCAGGCTCCTGCCCCGGGCCTGACACCCCAGCAGCTGCAGCAGCTCAGGTCAATGCCTCCCCAGGCCTGGGACCGGCTGCGTCGTCAGAGTCTGCAGGTTCTCGATCGCATCCTCGCCCAGGGTTTACCCCAGGGACTACCCCCGCAGATGGTGCAGAAGGCGATCGCCCTGCACTTCGCCGGTGACCTGCCACCCGCCCAGCAGCAGTTGGGACGGGCGCTTCTGGAGCCCCTGCTGGTCAATCAGGCGACCTTGGTGGTGGATCCGGTGCGCTCCCGCTTTCTGGCGGAATTACGGGCCCGGAATCTGGAGCCGGTGACTCTGAATCTGGAACCCGGTCAGGTGGTGGTCCAGGCTGGAGAGCGCCTCAATGACCGGCAGTTTGTGATTCTCGATGCTCTGCAGCGGACCCGGCGGCGGGTGAATCTGCCCGGTCTGCTCCAGTACGGCCTGGTGACGGCGGCGGCGATCGCCAGTTTCCTGCTGGTGGCTCGGCGCTGGCGACCGGATCTGCGCCTGCGCGACTACCTGCTGCTGCTGGGCCTGACCCTTTCGGTCCCCCTGGCACTCGGGCTGCCCATTCATCTGTCAACCCTGCCGGCGGTGGGGCTGCTGGTCGGCTGCTTCTATGGCCCGGTACTCGGGTCCGTCCTGGTTGGCTTGCTGGCTGCTCTGATGCCCCTCGGCCTGCCGCTGCAGATAGGGCTCGAACTGACCGCCTTTGTGGCCAGTGCGATCGCCGGGCTGGTGGCGGCCCAGCAGGCGGGGCGGCTCCGGGCTCGGGAAGATCTGGCCATCCTCGGGCTGGCGATTGGGGCGGCTGATAGTCTCGCGCTCCTGACGCTTTCACTCCTGTTCGGCCCTGGTCTGGGCAATGGCCTTCCGGGGCTGCTGCTCCCCTCCTTCGAAGCCGGCATCCTGGGCCTGGCAGGGTCTGTGGTTGCCTTGGGGTTGAGCCCCTATCTGGAACGACTGTTCGACCTGGTCACCCCCATCCGTCTGGCGGAACTGGCCAACCCTAATCGCCCGCTGCTGCAGCGTCTGGCCCGGGAGTCTCCAGGTACCTTCCAGCACACGCTCTTTGTAGCCACCCTGGCGGAGAGCGCGGCCAGGGCCCTGGGCTGCAATGTCGAACTGGTGCGTGCCGGAACGCTCTATCACGACGTTGGCAAGATGTACGACCCCCAGTCCTTCATCGAGAACCAGCGCGGTGGTCCCAATAAGCATGAACAGATTGCGGATCCCTGGCTCAGTGCCGAGACGATCAAGAAGCATGTCAGTGAAGGCTTGGTGATGGCCAAGCGGAGTGGGCTGCCACGTGCGGTCCGAGACTTCATTCCTGAACACCAGGGCACGATGCTGATTGGCTATTTCTACCAGCAGGCCCAGAAACTCGAGGAGAATGGCCTGGCTCCTCGTCCGGTCCTCGAATCCGAGTTCCGCTACGATGGCCCGCGACCTCAGAGCCGGGAGACGGGAATTGTCATGCTGGCGGATTCCTGTGAGGCAGCCCTGCGATCGCTGCGGGATGCTACCTCTACCGACGCCTTGAATATGGTCAAGCGAATTATTCGGGCCCGTTGGCAGGATCGGCAACTGGATGAATCTGGGCTCAGTCGCACGGATCTAATTGTGATTGCTCAGGTCTTTGTTCAGATCTGGGAACAGTTTCATCACAAACGGATTGCCTATCCGAACAGTCGCTGAACCCGCAAAGCTACTGTTCTCTGAATGTTCGTTACAAGTCCTACTCGACCTCGTTCCAGAGAGGACTGGCTCAGGAGGTTGACCAGGGTACTAGCTGACGTTTCAGTAACTTACATAAACCAAAGTATGCGGCTAGACTGCCTGAGTCTGTTCCATTCGGGAAACGCGCAGCATTGACGATGCTGCGCTGAAGACATTAGTGCAAAGAGCATGGCGCTCTACGCTCGATATTTCAGTTCTATTGTCAGCTGGGATAGCTACCTGCGAAGCCCATGGCAAGCAGTCCAGAAAGCGCTCGCATCGATGCACAGAACTGGATGTCTGTTCGTGGTAATGGCATCGCCCCAGTCCGGTACCGAGAAACCGACTCCAGTGTTGACACTGTCCGCAATGCGGGTGACTGGACATAGCAGCTGCCCATCAACGTGATTTCATGCTAATCCATGATCCCAAACAAAATCTAAAGTTCAAATTAAGGACGTTTCAGCGGAAAAAACGCTGCTGAACTGCGGGTTTTTAGCGGACAAACACAGTGTGATTGCACAGCCGGACTGCAGTTTGACGGACATTCCGAGAGCTGCCGGTTTTCGGTTGGCGATGGGTTCGTTGACCGTTAACACCTTCCTCGCCTAACCCGTGTTGACCTTGAGCCTCTCCTGCGGAGCCAGCAGAGCACTCACAGCCAGCGTCCAGGATCCAAGCTTCAACAGCTCGGCAAACGGCTTCAGGCCACCCCAGAAGTCAGCGCTCTAAAGCAGTTCACCGGGTGACGAGTTTTTACGGAGAAAATGTCTTCTCAGGTTTTCCCGTCAGCGTGCAGAATCTCTGGCCTGCCTAAGACTCACCTAGACCAACTTTGCTATGCATATGAGTCCTGATTGAGAAATTTGAATAGTGCTTCGTCATATAGCGATCGCTCCGGCTGGGGGTGAGGTCAGTCAGCAGCAACACTGCTGTGTTTGGCATTCGGTCTGGGTTGTCTTCGGTGAACCTCGCGGGGTCAAGTCAAGATCACCTGAGAACTCACTCAGGTTGGGCCCAAATTTTTTCGGAGCCGAATTATTCGGGCTTGTTTCGCATTAAAAAAGCCCTGACTAACTCAGGGCTTTGGTGAGAAAAATACTACTTTTAAAGCGGGCGATGGGACTCGAACCCACGACGTTTAGCTTGGGAAGCTAACATTCTACCACTGAATTACACCCGCAGAATGTTTAGCTATTATAGGGAAAACGCAGGATTGATGCAATACCTGTCAGTGCTCAGATGTGATTACTGACCTGTACCCGTTCTGTGAGTATCCTTTGGGCGCTGAATTCCGTATCAACCGAGGTTGGACGGCGCTGATGATACTCTCCCTGGGCATCCAGTTCCCAGACCTGGCGGTTGTCCGCAAGGTAGATTCTGAGAATCTCCTTGAGTTCTTCGACCAGTTGCGCATCCTCGATTGGGACCACAGCCTCGACACGGCGGTCGAGATTGCGGGTCATCCAGTCGGCACTACCGACAAATACCTGCTCCTCTCCACCGTTCAGGAACCAGAAGATTCGGGAGTGTTCCAGGTACCGACCAATCACACTGATGACGCTGACGGTCTCACTGATGCCGGGGAGCCCCGGCCGGATGCAACAGACTCCCCGCACCACCAGCTGAATGACAACGCCGGCCTGGGAGGCTTCGTACAGCTTGGTGATGATGCGGGGATCCACCAGGGAATTCATCTTCGCGATGATATGAGCCGATCGTCCTGCCTTGGCGTGCTCGATTTCGCGGTCAATCAGAGCCATCATCCGGGTGCGGAGGGTGACGGGAGCAACCAACAGGGATCGGTAGGAGCGCTGCTTTGAATAGCCCGTCAGGTAGTTGAACAGGTCGGAGAGATCCGCCCCCAGGGCTTCGTTACTGCTGAGCAGGCCCAGATCTGTATACAGGCGAGCGGTCTTCGGGTTGTAGTTGCCCGTGCCGATGTGGACGTAGCGCCGCAACGACTGGCGTTCCTGGCGAACCACCAGGACGATCTTGGTGTGGGTCTTGAGGCCGACAATCCCATAAACCACGTGAACACCCGACTGCTCCAGCTTGCGGGCCCAGTGGATGTTGTTCTCCTCGTCGAAGCGGGCCTTCAACTCAACCAGGGCCAGCACCTGTTTACCGTTCTCCGCCGCCAGCATCAGGCTGCGCACAATCGGCGAGTCGCCGGAGGTCCGATACAGCGTCATCTTGATCGCCAGCACCTGGGGATCCACCGCTGCCTGGGCAACGAACTGTTCCACGGAAGCCGAGAAGGATTCGTAGGGATGATGAACCAGCAGATCCCGCTGGCGGATGATCGAGAAGATATCCTCCCAGTCCTCATCCGGGACCATTCGCTCGGTCAATTGCGATCGCCGTAGTCGTCGCGGCACGATCGGGCTCCAGGGCTCCTCTTTCAGTTCCGGCAGCGGCAGTCCGTAGAGCTCCATCAGGTTGTTCAGCCCCAGCAGACCGGGCAGGGCGTAGACATCCTGGGGTTCCAGGCGCATGCCATCCATCAGGATTTCCCGCACAGACTCGGGCATGTCGTCCGATACTTCCAGACGGACCACGGAGCCCCCCAGCCGCCGCTTACGCAGCTCCTGTTCAATGGCCAGGAGGAGGTCGTCAGCTTCATCCTCGCGCAGGGCGATGTCCGCATCCCGGGTGACCCGGAAGGGATGCCAGCTGAGCATGGTCATGCCGGGAAAGAGGGTCGAAAGGTGGTGGCCAATCACCTGCTCAAGGGGAACCCCCATCCAGACCAGGGGCTTGCGGCTGCGGCGGCTCTCAAGGGGCAGCTCAATGAAACGGGGCAGCAGTTTCGGAACCTTGACCCGAGCAAACTGGGGTTCCTGCGACTCTTCATCCAGAACGACGACGCCGAGGTTGAGGCTGAGGTTGGAGATGTAGGGGAAGGGGTGGGACGGGTCAACCGCCAACGGCGTCAGGACCGGAAAAATCCGTGCATGGAAGTACTCTTCCAGATACTGCTGCTGACTTCTGTTCAGTTCACCGTAGTCGAGCACCAGAACCCCATGCTCTGCCAGTTGGGGGCGGAATTCCCGCTGGAACTGCTGATGCTGGACCAGAACCGATGGTGCCAGTTCCGCCCGCAGTTTCTGCAGCTGTTGCTGGGGGCTGAGCCCGTCCGGAGAGAGCTTGCTGACACTTGCTTCAACCTGGTGCTTCAGGGCTGCAACGCGCACCATGAAGAACTCATCGAGGTTGTTGCTGAAGATGGCGCTGAACTTCAGCTTGTCCAGCAGCGGGGTGCGTTCGTCGAGGGCTTCGTGCAGCACCCGCCGGTTGAACTGTAGCCAGCTGAGCTCGCGGTTGATGAACAGCTCGGGGCGATGGGTGTCCTGGGGTGCGGTCATGCCTGATAATGCGGGGCTGCTGTGCAGAAGACGGAAGCTGGATTCTAGCAGCCAGACCCCCTCTCCCCGTGCTGTCTGGATGACTACCCCCGCAGGCTGCTCAGGACCCGCCGGACGGTGGTGGCGAACTGCCTGGCCAGATTCGGAACGACTGTCTTCAGGGTTTCCGGTTCCCGATCGGGAGGGATGGCTGCCATCAGGGCATGGAACTCATCAATCAGGTTGTGTTCACCCGGGCTGACGACACCGTCGGACATCAGCAGGTTGGCGATCGCCGCCAGGGCAGCCAGACGCTCCACTGTGGTGGTGCCCTGGAGGTAATCGACGATCCAGCCCTCCAACTGCAGCGGGGTGACCGGTTCCTCCAGCAGCGCCAGTAAGGCCGCCTCAGAGGCCAGTTTCTGGCGTTTGAGCAGCCTTGCCAGGTAATCCACCTCCCCCTGGGTCAGCACCCCATCGGACCAGGCGGCGCCGACAACGACGCGCATCAGCAGTTCTTTCTTGTTCATGGGAGCTGGCGACTGAAACAGTTCTGATTTTCCGTTATCGGTAGTGACGGATGCAGTTCATGGCGGAACGACGGGCTAAAACCTTATCAGCATGGATACAGCGAATCCCTGGGTCATGGGCGGAGGGTTCAGTTTCACTGACCTTCCGCTTTTTTCTGCGCCTGCAGCCGCTGTTTCTGGCTGCGGAGAGCCTGGCTCAGACCCAGTACCAGGAGAATATTGGTGAGGCTGAGGAAGAACTCCGCACTCCCGTGCAGCCAGTCGACATCCGCCAGCTGCCGAGCGTAGTGGACCTGGGCATAGATTCCGGCAGGGATGGTGACGAATACGAAGACCAGGGTGCCGTAGAAGCCTGCCAGTATCAGGCGGTTCGCCTGCCGGGAGCGGGTCAGGAACCAGAGAAACCCCAGGTAGGGAAACAGAGAAAGGGCAAAAAGGGTTTCCTTGCTCATGATCGGGGTAGGACTCCCTGCTGGTCTTTCCAGAGGCGCCAGGCGGCAAGCATCAGAGTGCAGTTACCCACCAGGGTGGTGCTGGCCTGCAGGGTAACCAGCCAGTTGAGAGTCTGAGAATTGTCGTAGTAGTGCCAGGTACAGGCGCAGAGGGCACTGATGAAGGCAGGCAGCATCGCCCAGGCCATCCAGTTCCAGCCGCGTTGACCACTGAGTTCGGACAGGCGCCGCATCATCACGATGGCGATCGCCCATTCCAGGACGCTGGAGAGGTGAATCACCCAGGTCGGGATTGACAGTGCATTCATGGCGTCAGCGGGGGGTGTAGCCAGCGTTGGCGATCTCAACCAGCAGGGTCTCCCGGGGGAGGGAGGAGTCAATGCTGAGGCGGTGTTCCGCCAGGGAAACACGGATGTGAGCTTCGGGATCGACCGCTGTCAACGTCTGACGCAAGGCGGCGACACAGCCTTCGCAGACCATATCGTCCACTGTGATCTCATGGGTGGTCACGCCGGAGCTCTCCACAGCCGTCTGCCCAAGTCTACCGGGGCACAGGGTTTGCCTACACTGGGGGGGCTATTCTTCCCTCTCGGACTATGCGACGTCGCAGTCTGCTCAATGCTTTCGCCCTGGGTCTCCCCCTTGTCCTGATCGGAGGGCGCAGTGCCCAAGCTCTGGGTGGGCCCCTGCCCCCGTTGGATGAGCCGGCTCCTCCCTTCTCACTGCCCCAGGATGGGGGAGCGAAGCAGGTCTCCCTGGCGGATTTCCGGGGGCAGTGGGTGGTGCTGTACTTCTACCCGAAGGATGGAACCCCTGGCTGCACCCTGGAAGCCCAGCGTTTTCAGCAGGATCTGGCTCAGTATCGCGATCGCAATGCGGTGGTGGTGGGGGTGAGTGCGGATGCCCCGGAACTCCATGCCGAGTTCCGGACGGCTGAGGGACTGAAGTACCCCCTGCTGTCGGATAGCGACGGTACGGTCAGCAAAGCCTATGGCTCGTGGCTGGCGCCCTACAGCCTTCGCCACACCTTCCTGATCGACCCGCAGGGCGTGCTGCGGGAGCGCTTCGTAGCTGTGCGACCGGTCGTCCATAGTCGGGAGGTCCTGGCCCGACTGGATGAGCTTCAGACCAGCTGACAGGTGCTCTGAATCCGGGTGAGACTGAACCCCACGCCTGGTATACAGACGTGGGGTTTTTGCTGCAGCCTTGGCCCCCGCTCTAAAGCTCCTGCCAAGCCGGTTTCTCGGGGTGAGTGAGCCTCAGTCGTCTTGTCTGAGATGAGCCCGTTTGACGTTTCATACCCCCAGGGCTACGCTTCAGGTAGCGGGAAAACCAGAGCTCAAGGCCCGCTAGAACTTAGTCCAAAAGCTTATTCTCTGGACTGAGCATTTTCCAAAAACTGTTTAAATGAGCTGCAAAAAGCAAGTCTGACTATCTGTGTAAACCACAGAAGTGCCAGAGATTCCAGGACTTCTCCTTGACCCGCAGCCCAGCGCTTGATCAGGCTTCAGCAAGGTCTCAGGCGATACCGACTCTGAGACTGCTTGGAACCTTGCTGGCCTTGGCTTGGGACGGGGGATGGAGCCACCTGAGAGGTAGCAGCTGTGGGGGATAGCATCGCTGCAACCTGAAAGACTGTCAGCAACCTTCTGTAAGCAGGGCTTTCGATACGGTCAAGGGTGACCAGGGTCACGCGTCGGAGTCAACCAGGAATCTGGGGGAGGCTGGAGCATCTCCAGCTATCGGTGGGCTCAGACCGGCAGCACCTGCTCAGTCAGGCAGTACTTCCACCACCTTGGAGCGGGAGCTCTCTCCATGGCACAGCACCACGCACCGCTTGGGCACGGAAAACCACTCCGAAAGCACCTGGATCAGCTCCTTATTGGCTTTGCCATCAACCGGAGGAGATTTCAGTCTCACGGTCAGGCTGCCGTCTGCTTCTGCCTGTATACCCGGCTGGCGGGAGTTGGGCTTGACTCGAACGGTGACTTTCATGCGGAGCGCTGACTGTAGGCCCGCAGCGGTTCCTTGATGAAGCGGATATAGAGGTGTTTGAAGGTAGAGCGAATCACCCGCGGTGCGCCGAAGTCGATCGCCATCATCCGTTCGGGGAGTTTCCAGTCGCAGACCTGTAACTGCTCGGGGCTGTAGAGCGGGTAGAGGGTCTTTTCCGTCGCTGCATACCCAAGCCGCTCAGCAGCACGGATTGTGGGCACCCGCTTCGGGTCAATCTGAAGGGCCTCCAGAATGGCCCGATCGAGGGCATGCTGATGCGCCGAAGCAGCAATCAGACCTAGAGGTCGGGGCTGTCCGTTACTGGGGCCGTTGCCTTCATGACCGATGATGCCGTCCACGATGGTCAGGGCAGGGGCGATCGCCTCTGCCGTTTCCACCAGCATCTCTGCGAAGGCATCCGGGTCATTACCCGCTTCCATATGCCACCAGGCCTTCATTTTGCCCGGGCAGCAGCCGAAGAGATTCTTCACCCCCAGGGTCATGGTCAGCTGTACGTGGGATTTCACCTTGGGTAGGTTAATCACCACATCGGCATCTAGAGCTTCGCGCCCCAGTCTCAGATGGGCGAAGCGAGGATGCTCCGTCTCAAACCGATGCCCATGGAATTCCACCACCGGCAGCTTCAGCTCCTCGAGGTAAGGGCCATACCCGTTGGCGATCGCCACCCCCCGCGCCGAACCGAAGGCAGGACTATCACTCAGAAAGGGTTTTCCCCCTGCGTCCATCACCAGACGGGCTACCGCAGCAACAAATTCCGGTCGGGTAACACATTCACCCTGGGGTCTGGCTCCCGTCAGCAGATTCGGCTTGAGCAGCACCCGCTGGCCTGGGCGCACAAAAGAGGCAATGCCACCGAGGGGGCTCAGCGTATCCTCGAGGGCTTTCTGCAGTCGCACCTGCTCATAACCGTCACAGCGGTTCAGGCTGACAGTCGGATTCATGGCGGCAGGTGATGACATGAATTCAATTCTACGCAGAGTCACAGGGTCTCCAAGGGGATGACTTCACGATCTTATTCCTAAATAAGACTAGTGCGAGATTAATTAAAAGACGTACTGATTCTTGCGTGCATATTTCAATACTCTTAATGAGTCCTATATGGGTAGTAAAAATTCATGAGCAAACCCACCTCAGTTGGAGTGGGCAGCATGTTGATCACCTGCCTGCAAGCCTTCGGTGCCTAAAATGGTGATGTTGAGGGTGAACCGGAAATGCAGGACCGCAGGGGTTTCTGGCGTAGTCTGTTCGTGGGTCTTGAGGTGGCGCCCCCAGGTAATCCGGACTGTCTGGACTCTCCGGCAGACGTCCAGCGCCTCTATGGCTCTACGGCGATCGCCGTAGAGCCCAGGCTGCCGCAGGAGGGCGTGATCGTCCTCAGTACCCTGCGGGAGATCGACTACTACGAACTGGAAGCCATCTGCGTGGCGGTGGGCTGGTCACGCCGTCCCCATCGCAAGGTGAAGCGGGCTGTCGACAGCAGTTTCGAGGTCGTGACCATGTGGCAGCACATCGGCAGTCGACGCAGGCTGATCGGCTTCGCCCGCGCCACTTCCGACCATGCCTTCAACGCCACCATCTGGGATGTGGTGGTCAGCCCCAGCTTCCAGGGCCAAGGCCTTGGTAAGTCACTGATGCAGTATCTGGTCGATCGCCTGCGCAGTGAAGGTTTGAGCCACATCACTCTGTTTGCGGACCCGCATGTGGTCAGCTTCTACGAAGGCATGGGGTTCACGCTGGACCCAGCCGGTATCAAAGGGATGTTCTGGTGCCCGGGCTGAGCCCGAGCCATCTACCCCACCAGGGAATCGAGGGTGGTGTGGCGTACCGCAAAGGTGGGCAGATCTACCGGACCCTGAAGGCGATTACTGTTGTTGACCACGAAACTGATAGTCTGCAGCTTTTCCTGGAGCAGAGCATTCTCCTGATTCATCTGGCGAATCTGCCCCAGAACCGGTTCCAACCTCTGACTGAATTTCTGGTGATAAAGCTGGGGCAGCACTTCCAGTCGACAGGTGAGGTCCTCAATCTGCTGCTGCAGAGCGGCACTGATCTCCTCCCGCTGCCGGGTTAGATCGGTAACCTGTTGCTGCCGCAGCTGGCTCTCACGCTCCAGCCGCTGCTTAAGCTGGTCAGCCAGCTGACGGCTCTGGTCCAGTTGGGCCTGCAGGTGAACCAGCAGCTCACTGAACTCACGTTCGCGGCCCTCAATCAGATCGGCCAGCTGTCGCAGTTGGCTGGGCAGATCGTCTGATGCTGAGGGGATAGCTGATGTCACCGACTGACTGCTGATCTCCTGGCGTTGCAGTTCCTTGGTTAGGTGTTCGACCAGTTGGTCGCGGAAGGCCAGTTCGGAGCGCAACGCCGTGATTTCCGCGCTGAGGGCCTGGGTGTTGGGCGGTGGCAGAGCTGTCATCGTCAGCAGGTCGTAGCGGCAGGGTCCTGGCAGACCTGAAATTGCAAACAAAAACGGTACCGGTTGGGGTGACTATAACACCCGCAACCAGTACCGTCAGGCTGTCCTGGGACAGAGGGCGGAGGCTTAGGCCTCGACGGCTTCCTCTTCGGTTTCCGGCACCACTTCCTGCTTCACAGTCAGGTAGCGCAGGACTTCTTCGCTCAGACGCATGGAACGCTCCAGGGGGGCAATCTGGGTGCCATCGCCCTTGTAGTTGAGCTGCACGTAGATGCCTTCGCGGTGCTTCTGGATGTGGTAGGCCAGACGACGCTTGCCACGGTGCTGGCTCTCGAGCACTTCGGCACCGTTTTCGGTCAGGAAGGTCTGGTACTTGGCGATCGCCTGTTCAACCTGCTCTTCACCCAGGTCCGGGCGCAGGATGTACATGGTCTCGTAGTAGAAGTCTTTCATGGACTCGTTTCCTTTGGATCCTTATGGTCTGACGGCTGCCGGCACCACGAAAGCCCGGTAGCAAGGTCAAATTCACAAGCTTCCATACTACCGCACCTGCAGGTACACCGCGTCCGACAGAGTTGGGATCTCGGGATAGAACCCCCGCAGGGACTGGACGATCGAGAAGAGACTTGCGGCCCAGATGCCGAGGAAGACCGTGGAAGCCAGCGTCTCGAGCACGAAGCTGCCGCCCAGGGCCGGTTCGAGCACCAGTTGGAAGACGATCCCGAGAATGCTGGAGAGCACATCGAGCAGGATCGCCTGCATGGTGTTGTAGCGGAGGAAGTGAGGCAGGGATTCGTTGCGCACCACCAGCAGGAACAGCGCCAGGAAGACGACAAGACCGGCGAAGGGGATGGTGCGGTAAAGCGCGAAGACCGGACTCAGGGGGAGTGCCAGCACCGACAGTTGCGGGAACTGCAGCAGTAAGGGCTGACCGAACCCCAGCAGGGCATCGGCCAGGGGCAGCAGGTAGGGCAGGGTCGAGAGGACGCGATCGCCGACGGAGGCGTTGGAGGAACGGGACATAGGGGAAGCCGGACGTCAGGCCCACAGTAGCGGATTCGACGTCCGGCCAGTAGGGTCAGCCGAGACTGGCGATCGTCTGGCGGGCGGCACTGACGTGAGCAGCGAAATCCATCATCGAGTTGAAGATGTTGCGCACCACCCCCTCCCGGTCGATGACGTAGGTGACCCGACCGGGGATTAGCAGCAGGGCATTGGGGACGCCATAGCTCTTGCGCAGCTGATTGCCCTGATCACTGACCAGCCGGAACGGAAGACTGTATTTGCTGGCGAACTTGCGGTGCTCGGCCACGGAGTCACCGCTGACGCCGATGACCACCGCACCCGCTTCCTGGAAGACGCTGTACTGGTCACGGAAGGCACAGGCCTCGGCGGTGCAGCCCGGGGTGTCGTCCTTGGGATAGAAGTACAGCACCACAGGCTGACCGCGGAAGCTGGAAAGGCTGACGGCCTCGCCGTTCTGGTCCGGGAGCGAGAAGTCAGGGGCGAGATCCCCCACCTGAATCGCCATGACAGCTGAGCAGAATTCAACCTCCAGACTTTAGCGGCCCCGGCTGGCCCTGTGCCGCTCCCCTGTCGGTCGTCACCGGTGAACCGTTAAGGTCTATGTAGTGCCCCTCATCACGACGCGAATGGATACGACCGACATCAAGCGCGAAATTGAGCAGCTCCATGATCGCCTGGGTAAAACCCAGGACTATCTTTGACCTGCCTGCTCTGAACGCCCGTATCACCGATCTCGAGGCGATCGCCTCACAGCCCGACTTCTGGGATGACCAGGCCAGTGCCCAGCGCACCCTGCGGGACCTGGACGAGTGCAAATCTGCGATCGCCCAGCTGCACTCCTGGAAGCAGACCCTGGAGGACAGTCGCGCCATCCTCGAACTGCTGCAGCTGGAGGATGACCCCACCCTGCAGGAGGAGGCAGCCACGAATGTCACCCAGCTGCGCCAGGAACTGGATCAGTGGGAGCTCCTGCAGCTGCTGTCTGGCCCCTACGACAAGGAAGGTGCGGTTCTCTCGATCAATGCCGGGGCCGGAGGCACAGATGCCGCCGACTGGGCGGAGATGCTACTGCGCATGTACACCCGCTGGGCCGAGGACCAGGGCTATAAGGTGCGGGTGGCTGAACTGTCCGAGGGCGATGAGGCTGGCATCAAATCCGTCACTCTGGAAATCGAAGGCCGCTACGCCTACGGCTACCTCAAGGCAGAGAAGGGCACCCACCGACTGGTGCGGATTTCCCCATTCAATGCCAATGGCAAGCGCCAGACCAGCTTCGCGGGGGTGGAGGTGATGCCGATCATCGACACCGAGGTCGATCTCGACATACCCGAGAAGGATCTGGAGATCACCACCTCCCGGGCCGGGGGCAAGGGTGGTCAGAACGTCAACAAGGTGGAGACGGCGGTCCGGATTGTCCACATCCCGACCGGATTGGCGGTGCGCTGTACCGAGGAGCGCTCCCAACTGCAGAACAAGGAGAAGGCTCTGGCCATCCTCAAGGCCAAGCTGCTGATCGTGCTGCAGGAACAGAAGGCCCAGGAAATTGCCCAGATCCGGGGCGACATGGTGGAGGCGGCCTGGGGCAACCAGATCCGCAACTACGTGTTCCATCCCTATCAGATGGTCAAGGATCTGCGCACAGGCACCGAAACCAGCCAGATCCAGGACGTGATGAACGGAGACCTCAATCCCTTCATCCAGGCCTACCTGCGCCAGGAAAACCAGATGGTGGATGCGGCCACCGCCTAACCCATGACTGAACAACCGAAACCGAGCGACAGTTACGTCAAACTGGCCATGCGCAACATGGTCGCCAAGGGGCGCAAGTCCCTGTTCCACTTCGGGCTGACCACCGTCGGGCTGCTCGGGTTGCTCATCGGTCTGGCCTGGCTGACCGGACGCCCCTCATGATCGCGGTGGAACTCAGTCTGCAGACGCAGACCGAGCCTGACCCCGAACTGGAGGCCCTCTGGCAGCAGCGGCTGAGCCGGTGGCTGACCGATCTGCAGCCCCGATTGGCGACTCCTCTGCGCCAGCCCGCCTACGAACTCAGCCTGCGCCTTACGGATGATGCGGAGGTGCATCAGCTCAATCGCGACTTCCGGCAGATCGATCGGCCCACAGACGTGCTGTCCTTTGCAGCGCTGGAGGCCGCACCGATTCCCGGCTCGGCGGAGATGGCGGATGACGAACCACTCTACCTGGGGGATATCGTCATTTCCCTGGAGACGTCGGCCCGTCAGGCCCTGGCCGGTGGCCACAGCCAGCGGGTCGAGGATGCCTGGCTGGCCGCTCATGGCCTGCTCCACCTGCTGGGTTGGGACCATCCGGATGACGAGTCGGCGATCGCCATGCTCGAACTCCAGGAGGAACTGCTGCGGGCCGTGGAACTGGTGCCCCCCCACTGGGAATGCTCCGGCCAGTCCCTCGGGGATTAGACTGTGATGCTAGACGAGCGGAACAGCCGCATGGCGCCTCCCACCACGGAGCTGTCCGGCAACCTGCCGGCATCCCGTCCCCTCGAGCCCGGCCGCAGCCGCAGCTATGCCTGGCGGGTTGCCCCCAGCCTGCTCAAGAGCTTCGGTTATGCCTGGACCGGGGTCAGCTACGCCTTCCAGACCCAGCGCAATTTCCGCATCCACTGTCTGATCGGCAGCGTGGCGATCGCGATCGCCCTCTGGCTGGGCCTGAGCAGCCTGGAGATGGCCCTGATTGGCCTGACCTGCGGGGTGGTGCTGGTGATGGAGCTGGTGAACACCGCCCTGGAATCGGTGGTGGACCTGACGGTGGAGCAGACCTATCACGACCTGGCGAAGATCGCCAAGGACTGTGCTGCTGCTGCGGTACTGATCAGTGCTCTGGTCGCCCTCTGGGTGGCCGGTCTGCTGCTGTTGCCAGCCCTCTGGCAACGGGTGATGCTGATTTTCTTCTGACGACCTGTTCGACCTCTGGAGACCTGCCGTGCTGCTGGTGATCGACAACTACGACAGCTTTACCTACAACCTCGTCCAGTACTTCGGTGAACTGGGGCAGGAGTTCCCGATTGCGTCCGAGATACGGGTGGTGCGGAACGACGAGATCGATCTCGAGGAGATTGCGGCGCTCAAGCCCGATGCCATCGTGATCTCGCCGGGGCCCGGTCGTCCCGAGGATGCCGGGGTTTCCATGGCGGCCATCGATCGCTTCGGGCCCACCACGCCGATTCTCGGGGTCTGCCTGGGACATCAGAGTATCGGTGAGGTCTACGGCGGCGTGATCGGCTCCGCTCCGGAACTGATGCATGGCAAGGTGTCGCCGGTGGAGCACGAGGGTAAAGGTGTCTTTGCCAACTTGCCCCGGCCGATGACCGCAACCCGCTACCACAGCCTGGTGATCGAGGCAGACAGCTGTCCACCGGTGCTGGAGGTGACCGCCCGGGTCGCTGACGGCACGATCATGGGGGTTCAGCACCGGGATTATCCCCATATCCAGGGAGTCCAGTTCCACCCGGAGAGCATTCTCACCGACTCCGGCAAGCAACTGCTGGCTAACTTCCTGCGTTTGGCTACCACCGAAAGGTGCTAGTCTCGGAAGCCGTGACGACGAGCCTGTGAG
This sequence comes from uncultured bacterium, assembly GCA_963923365.1. Taxonomy (GTDB): domain Bacteria; phylum Cyanobacteriota; class Cyanobacteriia; order Synechococcales; family Synechococcaceae; genus CAWUMD01. The sequence goes on along the minus strand of CAWUMD010000021.1, from coordinate 1,317 downwards.
GACGTGGATGTCGAGTCGGAGTTGGATCGCCGGACTGCTGGGTGTCAGCCTGCTGCCGCTGACGGCAGCCACCGTCGGTCAGGCCGCGCCTGCCGGAATCAGTGTCGAATCCCTCGGTCACAGTGCCTTTCTGATCAGCGGCGGGGATGGCCCGACCATGCTGATCAACCCCTTCAAGCCCGGCGGTTGTACCGCGGGTCTGCCCCTGCCAGCCAAACGGGCGGATCTGGTACTGACCAGCAGCAAACTGCTTGATGAGGGCTATGCGGAAGCCGTTCCTGGCAAGCCCAAGGTGCTGGATGCGGCCGGGGCCTATCGTGTCGGTTCGATGCTCCTGCAGGGCATCAACATGCCCCACGACCGTCTCCAGGGTCGTCGTTTCGGCCCCAACACCGCCTGGAAGTGGCGCCAGGGCGGGCTGACGATCATTCACCTGGGCGGTGCGGCCGCCCCCCTGAGCCTGGAGCAGCAGATTCTCCTCGGGCAACCGGATGTGCTGATGATTCCGGTGGGCGGCGGTGCCAAGAGCTACACTCCGGCGGAAGCCAAGGAGGCGATCGCCCTACTCAAGCCGAAGGTGGTGATTCCCACGATGTATCGCACCAAGGCGGCTGACCCCAAGCAGTGCGATCTCCAGCCTCTGCAGGACTTCCTGACCCTGATGAAAGGCACCCCTGTGCGCAACGTCGGCAAATCAGTGACGATTTCGCCGGCGAGCCTGCCCAAGAAGGGTCTGGAAATCGACGTCCTCCAGTAGACAGGCAACAGAAAGGGGCTCCAGCTGGAGCCCCTTTCTGTTGGGTAATGGAGCTGAGCGGAATCGAACCGCTGTCCGCACCAGGTATTGACCGACCGTTCGTTCACAGGTTTAGTGCCGCTGACCCTTGGCACGGGAGCCGTCGCTTATCCCCGGCGGCGGGATGCATCGGTTTAGTCTTAGCAGGCTCGCGAACCGAAGGTCGTTAGCCTGAGCAGCCGCTGGGTTGGTTACTCAAGGTCGGGCGCGGCGTCCGGCCAGGAGTGGCTCAAACCTAAGTCTGTTAAGGTTTAGGCGGCGACGGGCGCAGCCTTACGAGCGAAAGGAACGATGTTGTTCGCAGTTACTTTTTAGGTGAGCCTGGATTAACGAGAGTGGACTCCCTCTCGACCTGAATCACGGACCAGCGTTCGCTGGCACGTCGAAACCATTACAGCCCCTTGCTTTGGAATATCCGCATTATAACGGGGGCATCCGGAGCACACACAATGGGGTGGATCCCGTACACTGACGTCGGCTTACCCCACCGGAGCCTGTCTCTTATACACATCTGACGCTGC